>CAIJKT010001021.1 GCA_903821255.1 uncultured Lentisphaeria bacterium
GTTCCAAATTGCCAATATGTTTTCTTTATAAACCGGCTATACCCGACATTACAGTATAAAAAATATCTTATTATGATAATAAGTGATATTATATGAAATGTTTTATCTAGCAGCCTGTCGGACTTACAGCCGCCTGCAATGCACGGATCGCTCACAAGATAATGTATAATTACGCTTGTTATTCAACATGTTAAAGTTATTTAATGAGTAATTTCAGGTCAATTCAAAGAAATGTGGATTTCTTGTTTCCGCCATCGATGAATGATTGGCTGCCGGAACAGCATTTGGCGCGATTTATTGTTGAAATTGTCGAGCAGTTGGACTTGAAAGAGATGGAGCGCGCTTACGGTCGCAGCGGCAGTGCCGCGTTTCACCCCGCATTGCTGCTGTCGATCCTGGTTTACGGCTATGCTACTGGCGTATTTTCCAGCAGGAAGTTGGAGCATGCCACGTATGATTCCGTTGCCTTTCGTTTTGTGGCGGCGAATGAACATCCTGATCATGACACGCTGAACACGTTCCGCAAACGGTTCCTGAAAGAGATCGAAGTCTTGATGGTGCAAGTACTGATGATCGCGCGCACCATGGGTGTGTTGAAGCTGGGCCACATCGCGCTGGACGGCAGTAAGATCAAGGCGAACGCATCGAAACATAGCGCCCTGAGTTACGGACATATCAAGCAACTGGAAACGCAATTGCAAGGTGAAGTAAAAAAACTGATGGCATTAGCCGAAGCGGCGGACAACCAAAAGATACCGGATGGCATGAACTTGCCTGAGGAAATCGCACGCCGTGAAGATCGCCTCAAGGCGATTGCTGTTGCCAAGGTTAAAATTGAAGCGCGCGCCAAAGAACGGTTCGAGCAGGAACAAGCCGACTATCAGGCCAAAGTGGAGAAGCGTGATGCGAAGTCAAACGATAGCGGCAAGCCGCTGCGTGGCAGAGCACCGGTTGCCCCTGTCGAGGGTGCGCAGGATAAGGATCAGATTAATCTTACCGACGAAGAGTCCCGCATCATGAAAACGGCAGGCGGCGGATTTGAGCAATGCTATAACGGCCAGATCGCGGTGGATATGGACAGCATGCTGATTGTGACGACTAACACCGTACAGGCGTGCAACGACAAGCAACAGGTCGAGCAGATCATCAAGCGGCTCAAGGCATTGCCCGTTGAATTGGGCAAGCCCGGCAATCTGGTCGCCGACACGGGGTATTTCTCGGAAGCCAACGTCAAGCTGTGTGTTGAGCAGAAGGTCACCCCGCTGATTGCAGTGAGCCGGGAAGAGCATCATCCAGAGCCGATGGCACGCTTCACCGAACCGCCCGCACTCACGGAAAACGCGAGCGAAGTAGAGAGGATGCGCCATCAGCTCCTGACGATGTCGGGACGCGCAATCTATGCGATGCGCAAATGTACGGTGGAACCCGTGTTCGGGATTATCAAAGCGATACTGGGATTCCGACAATTCTCGCTGCGCGGCTTGGAAAACGTCAACGGCGAGTTCAATCTCGTTGCACTGGCATGGAATTTGAAGAGAATGTTTGTATTGGCGGGATAAAGATGCGAAAAATAGCGAGCTGTGTGCGAAAGTAACCGCTCTTTGGCGCAAAAAAGAGAAATTTTATGTCAACTGAAGGTGGCTTTTATGAAATCGAGAACAAACTCTTCCCGCTCGCGGGAAAACTCGGATGATTTAACATCATGTCCGACAGGCTGCTAGAGGGAGACAAAGATGCCCGCGCAGCACAATCATACCGGCGACTGCCTATGTGCATACGCACAGGCGACACAAAATGCCCTGCCATAAACAGACTTCAATATGCAACGCAATGACCATCGACGTGGAAGATTACTTTCAGGTCTCAGCTTTTGCA
>CAIJKT010001022.1 GCA_903821255.1 uncultured Lentisphaeria bacterium
GCTCATTGATGATATTAGTAATGCCCGTTTCCCTCTCCTCAATCCTCTCCCGCTTGCGGGCGAGGAGGCAAGCGAATCGTTACACGAGCTTTTTGATTATGACAGCGAAGGGAATTACAAGGAACGCCCAAGTCTGGTAGTAGAAGTGCTCTCACCAAGCACCGAGCGAACTGACCGGCGTGAGAAGATGCTGGCGTATCGCACCTTGCCCGATTTGCGTGAATACCTGCTGGTTGCAACGGATAAACAGCACGTAGAACTTTATCGGCGAGATGCTCAGGATGAATGGCAACTGACGAACATAAATCCAGCCGACGGCATCCACTTGGAGAGCTTGGGCTACGACCTGTCATTGAATGACATTTACGAAGACGTGAAACTGGATGCCAGTTTTATTCAAATTAATTAGATAGTTATATTAACCTGACGGTCTGATGGTAGTTCATCCAGACGTAACAAACGAAAGAGCAAATATGGGCGCACAGTGGAAGGCAAGACACAAGGAAGTTGCAGCGAATGCAAAGGGTCGCGTGTTCGGTAAATTATCCAAGGAAATCATGGTCGCAGCTCGTTCGGGTGCCGATCCTGATATGAATCCGCGCCTGCGATTGGTTGTCGAACAGGCCAAAAAAGTCTCCATGCCGCGCGAAACCTTAGAACGTGCCATAAAGAAAGGCGCAGGCCTGCTCGATGAAGGCATGGTGCTGGAAAAACTCACCTATGAGGGTTTCGCTCCGCATCGCGTACCTGTGATCGTCGAGTGTCTGACAGATAATGCAAACCGCACTTATCCCAATATTCGCGTTCTGTTCCGCAAGGGCCAACTGGGTGCGTCGGGTTCAGTTTCCTGGGATTTCGATCATCTTGGCATGATAGAAGCGCTGCCCAGTTCCAAAGAGGCGGATGCTGAACTGGCCGCTATCGAAGCCGGCGCTCAGGATTTTGAACCCGCCGATGAAGGCGCCACCTTGTTTATGACTGATCCGAGCGATCTCGATGCAGTCTGCCGCGCGCTGCCAACATTTGGCTTTACCGTGCAATCAGCGTTGATCGGGTATCGCCCCAAGAATCCTGTCACGCTGACGGATACTGAACGTGAGGAAGTTGAAGCATTTCTCGAAGCCGTAGACGCGGATGATGACGTGCAAAACGTCTATGTCGGATTAGCCTAAGCTTCCAGGTCGATTGCTGTGGTGGCAGTCGACCAATCATGATATCTGAGAATAGGTTGCAGCAAAATACGAATGGTTGTGTAACAATAAAATCATTTATGCATTACGGATACTTAGTTTTACATAATATACATTATGCGTATATTAATTTATTGGCTAGATGTAGATGAAATCGCCATTTGGCGGCTTTGTTGGTAGAATGGGGAATCAACATACAAACACGATAATAATGACGCTTACGGAATCGCAACTTGTATCCATGCTTAAAATGCAGGACGAAATGAACCGCAAGGTTAATCCTGAATGGGTATCTGCCAAAAATAACTGGCATCGTGCAATTTTGGTTGAAGGTGTCGAAGCAATTGAGCATCACGGCTGGAAATGGTGGAAAAAGCAAGAGTGCGACATGGAACAGTTGCGTATGGAACTGGTTGATATTTGGCATTTCATTTTGTCGGCGTCGATTGAGCATAAACACGGTAACGTGGCCCTCGCTAAACTGGAGATGCTGAGCGAACTGACCCTCCATCAGAAA
>CAIJKT010001023.1 GCA_903821255.1 uncultured Lentisphaeria bacterium
TAATAGCTTATTTATTGATGTTTTTGAGCTTAATTTGATGGTGCCCGGAGCGGGAGTCGAACCCGCATCCCCTAACGGGGGACAGATTTTAAGTCTGTTCCGGTATATTTAGAGCGGGAGCAAATAATCAAAGTTTGCCGTCAGCCCAGAGCTGCTGGAAGCCCCAGGAGTTCTTCCCGCCGGCGTCATTAATATCATCTTTTAGTTTTCTGACATCGCCCTGAATGCCGTCTTTAATCCTGGTATCGGGCTTAATGGCGGTGCATTCCGCGACCAGTACCAGTTGCGACAGCTTGGTGGATTCAGATTCCGTGGAAAACAGCCAGCCGATGAACGGGAGGTCTTTAATGAACGGCGCACCGCCGACACTGCGGACGACATCGCGCTTTTCGAGTCCGCCGATATAGAACTGATTGGCATCGTTGCTGATCATGATTTTAGTCTGAACAGTGTTGCTTTTTGCAATACGCGGAGTACCGTTGGAATTCCAGCCGATCAGCGAATCGTTGTTCATGGTGACTTCCATGATGGTCTGATCCTCGCAGACCGACGGACGCATGGTGATCTTGAATCCGTATGCATTAGGCGCGGCTTTAGTCACAATCTGATAACCTTTATACAGAGTCATGTTCGTGTCAGTAGTCCAGCCGGTCTGCTCCACCCAGTTATAGTTGTAATAATATGCGGGGACGCCGCCCGGGTTATTAGGAGTACTGGTGTAAGTGTTGTTCTGGTTCAGCGTAACGTTGCTGTCGCCTACGTCCACAAATTTCTCAAGCTTGAATCCGCCGGCTTCGATTTCCTGGCCGAAACTCCCGCTGCCTTTGACAAAAGTAATGCCCGTATTGGTCAATTTTAAGTAATATCTGACCAGGCTGCTGCCGGGGACGGTGGTTTTTACTACCGTAAAACAGGCGTTGCCGGAAGTGTCGGGACCGGAAAAATCAATTTTAGTGCCGTTGGTATCATAAGCCTTAATGCGGTAATAATCTTTACTGTTACCGGCATACGGATTCGAATAAGGCGGAACCCCGGCAGTACCGGAAAGTACGAACTTCTGATAGGTAAGCGCCTGGTATTC
This sequence comes from uncultured Lentisphaeria bacterium, assembly GCA_903821255.1. The sequence continues at coordinate 1,082 of CAIJKT010001023.1, forward strand.
CGCCCCGATAGTCTGGTCAGGGATCTTATTGCCGTATTGTTCATTGAAAATATTGGTTTTTCTTTCGATCGTTCCGGAGCGCTCGTTTTTCACCGCAAGGTCGCCGGTGGTTAAAACGCGGGCTTTGCCTTTTGCGGTCAGAAAGTCCAGATACTTGGAATTCCATTTCGGATTGAAGTTGAGAAACTGAGACTTGGATGAACCGCTCTGGTTGACGCCGCCGGAATAAGTCGAAGACCAGTTGCTGCGATAACGTCCGCCGGTTGATAAAATATCCGAACCTTCGTTGTTTTTCCAGGACTGGAAGTCAGCGCCGATTTTTCCGTCATTTTCAGAATATATTTCATAAACAGAGTATTTGACGGAAACTTCGTTGTTGGGTATGTCATACTGTTTGAGCATATACTCAATGTTCTTCCTGGAATATGACGGAGTATAGAAGAATACGCAGTTCAGCAGCGGATCATAAACGACGGTGTCTTTACCCTGCTGCAGTTCAAGATTGTCGCCGGGAATGTCCGAGCCGACCTTCTTGATCATATCCGCCAGCATTCTCGCGGAAGTATATGAAGGGAAATAGAAGTATCTTTTCTGCCCGGAAGAGGAGGTCATTTCCGGCTGGTCGAGTGTCGCGACGATTTCGTCAATGCTCATCCCGTTAATGTGTTCTTTAAAACGGAATTCTTCAGCGGAAACCAGCAGAATACCGGTTCCGTCGTTCAATTTGGCGCATTCAACCGTCGTGTTGTCCTGATTCACCCTTAAGGATTGCACCGCAGTCCGGATATACGGACGCATTTCATAGGGCGATGCATGTTTAAGAATATATGTTTTTGTGACCACATAAGGGTCGTTGTTATCACGGAGAAAATGCACCTGATCCGTATCGTTTTCCAGATTCAACCGGATTTGAGCATCAATCAGCGTGTCAAGGTAAGGCCTTGA
>CAIJKT010001024.1 GCA_903821255.1 uncultured Lentisphaeria bacterium
CTACTGCCATGGCCGCCAAAATGAACTTTCTCGATAATACCGACTTAATCATTTCCAAGTCCTCATACTTTTAGTTAATATTTAAAAAGAATCTCAAATTATAATAAAGCTTCTCTCATACAATATAGATTATTTCTCTTCCGGCGCAAATCCAAAATAACAAGTCTTTTAAATTTTTATGCAAAATACTTGCAGATTTGGAAAAAAGCAGCAGATTACTGTTTCATTTGATTTGATTCATGATTTGTTTATCGGGAGCTTTAAGTGATTAATAATTTGCTGAGTCCATATAAGGTTGATGAAACTGACCGTCGGCCGGGTGTCGCTATTTTCGTCAGCGGCAGCGGCAGTAATGCTGAATGTCTGCTGGAGACACGCGAAAAACTGGGCGGAAAGTGGGTCCCCTCGGTTATAGTTACCGACTTTCCGGAGAAGAGCCGCGCGGCGGAAATCGCCCGGCGGTTTGATCTGCCGCTGGCGGCTTTGAGCATAAAAGAGTTTTATTTGCAGCACGGAGAAAAAAGTACAACGCTGTTTACGGAAGCGGGACGGCGTATCCGGGAGTTGTGGACCGGCGAACTGCGGAAGCAACTGGCGCAATATGATATTGCGTTCGGCATCCTTGCAGGATTTGTCTCGCTGTCGAATATAACCGGCGACTTCCCCTGCTTGAATATTCATCCGGGGGACCTTACCCTGGAAGAGAACGGTCGCCGGGTGCTGGCCGGGTTGCATTCTGTTCCCATAGAGAACGCCATATTGCGCGGACTGGCCACTTTGCGCAGCAGCGTTATTCTGGCTCAGCCTTATACCGGTGCAGGCGGTGAAATGGACTCCGGCCCCGTCCTGGGTGTTTCTCCGGTATGCGAGGTGGATCTGATGGGAGCAGAGATGGAAAAACTGCGCGAAACCGCCGCCGCCAGACCTTCGCGGAAGCCGTCTGGCGGTTACAAGGATCTGCTGGAAAACATTGCGCTGCACAACCAGGAAAGGCTGAAGTCGCGGGGCGACTGGGTCGTTTTCCCGCCAGTAGTTGCTGATTTTGCTTCAGGCAGATTCGGTCATGATCCGGAAGGTTGTCTTTGCTATAATGAAGACGGCCGCTGGATTCGAATCCGTACCATCGAGTATTCACCGTCCGGCAGGAAGCTGATTATCTGAACCCGGACAACACACATCACGTTTATTGAAAGAATTTTATCATGTCTGCAAGACGTTCCATTATATTGTCGAGCTTGATTGCCGTTCTGCTGCTGACCGCTGTCACCGGCGTCTATTTCACCCTGGTCAACAGCTATCTGCCGGATTACTTTCAGACCAGGATACTGCCCGGATTGCTGCGGGACGCCGGCATCAGCGGGTTTTCCGGCACGGTCAGGAATGTCGGCATGTTCAGCGTCGACCTCGGTTCACTGACCATCGGCGAGGCATCCGCGCCCGCACTGAAGTGCCAGTCGGTAAAAGTGCATTATTCCATAACCAGTTTTCTGCCGAATTTTCCGGCAAAGCTGCAGGAAATTGATCTGAACGGGGTTTATCTCCGCTGTTCGATTGCCGGAGACAAACTGATAATCAATGATATTGACCTGGAAAAATTCACCGCCATGCTCAAGGAGCGCATGTTTAATGCTGATGGAACTGTCAGGAAGCTGAGTATTGAGAAAATTGTCATTTCTGATGCGGTGCTGGAAATGAATCTGCAAGGGAAAAAGTATCTGCTGCCTTTTGAACTGATGCTTGAACCACGTGCCGCCGACTGGTCGTTATTGAAGGTTGCCCTGAAAGTGTCGTGGCGCGGACGGGAAATAGCCGCCGCAGCCATGCTGAATCTGGCCGGGAAGACTGCTGATGCCGAGTTTTCGGCGAATGTCGCGCTGGCCCGCGCCGCGGAACTGTTTGAGTATCTGAAAATAATCAAACTGCCGGGAAATTTTGGACTGGACGGCGATGCCGCCATCAAAGGACGCTTTGCGTTTGAGTTCAACCCGTTCCGTGTGGTGTCGTTTGCTTTTGACGGAAACTCGGACGACTGCACTATGAAAATTGACCGCCTGGTTTTCTGCAATGAGTTGCGACCGGATGGTTCCAGCCGTCCGTTAAACTTCAAGTTCAGCAAGGATTCTCTGAAATATCTGTTGTCGGTCTCGGATTTCCGGAGCAGTTTTCCGCTGCCGGTCAGTTTTCGCGAAACTAAGTGCGAGTTTGCCGCCCCCGATGAGATGATTGAATTCAATGGCAAAATGCTGCTGGAGCCGGCCAAAATACTGGCGGCGCTGAAATATAAAATCAAGCCGATGACGGAGCCGGTGATGGCGCGGAGTTTCAATGTATCGCTGTCCGGCAAAACCGGCGAATGGAAACTGAGCAGTCAAATGCTGCCTGCGGCAAGCCTGATGTCGTCCGACTCCTGTGATTTTTTTATGAAATATGAACAGATGTTTATCTTTGCTTCCGCCGGCAAAATCAGTATTGAAGGCGCGGGCAGAGGTTTTTCCGGCGAGGTAGGCCTGGGCTGCACTCTCTCCGAAATTAATATATCGGGAGAGGGCAGGACGCTTTCCGCCGGCTCCGCGCTTTTTGAATCTAAAATGAAACTGCAATGTTCTGACCGCGATGTGGCGCCGAAGACTTCCGATGTGAGTTTCGGGGTGCGGGTGCCGTCCGCAATTTTTGCCGGAAAAGGCTGGGATTTCAG
>CAIJKT010001025.1 GCA_903821255.1 uncultured Lentisphaeria bacterium
CCTGGATACCGGCTGCTGGCAAATGCCGCAAAGATCGGGATTTCAAATGTTACTCACAACAATACGCGCGGTTACATTTCCAGGTTGCTGGAACAGGAACTGATAAGGGTAGCCAACGGTTTGCGGCAGGATGACCGGAATGGACTGGAAAAAATTTTGAAGTCGTCGGAACCGCACGTCTTGAACCGGGTAATTAATCTGGAAACCGGCAGTCTGGCTGTTGAAGCCGCTTTAAAAATGATGCTGGCCAGGTTTTACCGTCTGGACAGGACGTACTCGGAACCTCAATATGCCGGAAGAATTCCGGTCTTTCTGGTTATGGCAGACAACAATGGCGGCAAAGAAGCTAATTATCACGGAACGACGGTGTTGACGCAAGTTTTGCGTGGCATGTGGCCGGATTTTGCAGATACGCTGGAGAAAGCAGATATTTTCAGGGTGGAGCCGGTCAGAATCAATGATGCGGAGCATTTCGCGGAAATAGTCGGCAAATATGACTCTGGTGAATATAAAATCGCCGGATTCTTTCACGAGCTGATACTGATGAATTACGGCGGGATCAGGCTTACGGATGATTTTGTCGGAAAGACACATGCAATCTGTTCGCAGCGGGACATTCCGGTTATAGTTGACGAAATCCAGTCCTGCATGTGGTCGCCTGAGTTGTTCTTATTCAAGGAATATGGCTGTCATCCGGATTTTGTTTCTGTCGGGAAAGGTTTTCCCGGCGGTCAGTATCCGGCATCAAAGATTCTGACTACTGCGGCTATGGACAGCCTCAATCAGTTCGGCGCACTGGTGACGAACGGACAGGAGGAACTGGCTTCGCTGGCCTATTTGATCACTATCGAGTTTGCTGAAGCCAACCGGGAACATACCCGGACTACCGGCAAATACTATCATACAGCGGCGAAAGAGCTTGCGGCAAAGTATTCCAGCATGATTGATAAAGTCGAAGGCGAGGCGCACATGACCACGTTATATTTTAAATCCGCCGAGTGCGTGACCAGGTTTACCAATCGTCTCAACAAGGAGTGCGGCATCGACATCAGCGCACAAACCTACAAAGCCGACTGTCCGCCGTCGGCGCTGACGAAACTTCCGCTGATCGCGTCGCGAAACGCCGTGGATTTTGTTATCGGCAAAATGGATGAAACGCTGGCAATGTTACTGGATGTTTCTTCGGCCAGACACCCGGTCAAATCAGGAACATTTCGCAGTAGAAATCATAAGCCGGACAAGATGGCCCAATTACAGGTGGAAACAAAATAATGAGCTGCAGAAAGATCAAATTCGGAATTATCGGGTTAGGATTAATGGGGCGGGAATTCGCCAGCGCGTCCGCCAGGTGGTGTCATCTCCCCGACTTGGCTATACGTCCGGAAATCGTGGCGATTTGCGATGTGAATGACACGTCATTTTCATGGTATCAGAACAATTTTTCATCCATTGTCCAGGCCACGACGGATTACATCTCGCTGCTGGCCAACCCCGATATAGAGGCGATTTACTGCGCGGTGCCGCATAATCTGCATGAACAGTTATATTGCGATATCATCCGTTCCGGCAAACACCTGATGGGGGAAAAGCCGTTTGGCATCGATAAGCAGGCCAATGACGCAATCAATGAATGTATCCGGCAGCATCCGGAAGTATTCGTGCGCTGTTCATCCGAGTTTCCGTTTTTTCCGGCAGTGCAGTTTATCGGCAGGATGATCGGGTATCATGAATTTGGAAAAATTATCGAAGTCAACAGCGGTTTTCTGCATTCCAGCGATATGGATACGTCCAAGCCGGTGAACTGGAAGCGCCGCCGCGCAACCAACGGTGAATATGGCTGTATGGGAGATTTGGGCATGCACGCGTGCAATATGCCGTTCCGGGCCGGCTGGAATATCGCCAATGTCCGGGCGCTGCTCTCTGATCTGGTGCCGGAACGTCCCGACGGCAAAGGCGGCATGACGCCTTGCGACACTTGGGACAATGCAACGTTGTTCTGCGAAGCCTCCGGTGATGACGGGCTGAATTTTCCGCTTACCATCAAAACCCAGCGGATCGCGCCCGGCCATAAGGACACATGGTATATTGAAATCCTCGGTATGAATAAAAGCGCCAGGTTTTCAACGAAAAATCCAAAGTTGCTGGAAATACTGGATTACACCGGGGGATCGCAAGCCTGGCTGCAGATGGACATGGGACACGAGACCGCATTCAAATCCATTACCGGCGGGATTTTTGAATTTGGCTTTTCCGACGCGATTTTACAGATGTGGGCGGCATTCATCCACGAACTGCACAATGGCAATCCTCTGTCGAAATTCGCAGCCTGCGTCACTCCGGCAGAGGCGGCGTTGAGTCACCGGTTATTCACCGCCGCGTTGGAATCACATAAGAAACATCAGGTTGCAGCACTTTAATTTATAAGGCGGGGGAGTTATTGTATTATATGTCAACAGCGACGGAAAAAACTTTTCTGATTGGACTGGACCTTGGCACCAGCGCCATTAAAGGGGTGTTGACGGACCAGGGTGGAACGGTTCTGGCCGAAGCAGAAAAGACTACTGCATTCATTCATCCTCAGCCTGACTGGTGCGAAATTTCTCCGGAACAGCATTATCAGGATGTTTGCGGGGTGATTCGCAAGTTGTCCGCCGCTGCTCCGGCTCCGGTTGCTGCGCTGGCAATGGCCGCCGCATCCGGCAATACGCTGCTGGCCGATGTCGCAGGAAATCCATGGACCAATATTATCAGTTGGCTGGATCGCCGTGAAGAACAGGCAAAAACCGCAACATTAAAACAATTTTCATCTGCGGATGTCAGACAAGTCACCGGGTGGCCGTGTGCGGATATTTTTCCGCTGGCGCATCTGGCCTGGTTACAGCAAAACCAGCCGGAATTATATAAAAATGCCGGACACTATTGCATGAATACCGACTGGCTGCTGTTCCGGTTAACAGGCAACTGGGTAATGGATTATTCCACCGCAACGACATTTCACCTGCAGGATCAATGCGGTCAATGCTGGTATCAGCCGTTTTTGAAAATACTGGGTATTTCAGCGGAAAAATTGTCCAGTCTGACTGGTTCCGGCGAACCTGCCGGGAATTTTACCTTGCAGGCGGCCTGTGACACAGGTCTTTCCGTCAATACGCAAGTAATCACCGGCTGTTTTGACCATCCGGCGGCGGCACGCTCCGCCGGAGTACTGGATCCCGGACAATTGCTGTTGTCCTGCGGAACTTCATGGGTAGGATTTTTCCCGGAAATGGAACGTCTGAAAATAGTTGATCTGGAATTGCTGTGCGATCCCTTCCTGTCCATCCGCGGCGGCCCGTGGGGTGCGATTTTCTCAATCCCGTATATCGGGCGCGCCGTTGACGCCTATATTGATAACTGCATCGCGCCCGGCGAACCCGATAAATACCGGATATTCAATGAATCAGCAACGGAGGCCAGGCCTGGCGCGGATGGTTTGAAAATCGACCTGCGCGAGCCGCTTCGTCAAATTGAGGCGGAACGCCGGAATATCAGCCGGGCGGTAATGGAAGGTGCGGCGGAACTGCTCAAAGACAAGCTGGTCTGTTTGAAAAAACGGGGCATAAACTTCAAAAAAGCAGTGATGACCGGCGGACCGTCCCATAGTCCGGTCTGGCCGCAGATTATTGCGGAAACCACCGGACTCGAACTTGTCACCGGTTCACGTCACGCCGGGGCCAGGGGGGCGGCGCTGCTGGCCGGCATTGGCGCGGGAATATATCGCGATGAATATGATGCATACAAAACTGCTGGAGATCATTATGGTTGTTGATTACAAAAAGTCAGATCAGGTTGTCTACATGACTGAACTTAAAGATTTTCTGCCGGAAAAAATCTTTGATGCCCATGTTCATTTGTTTGACGGATCATGCCTGCCGCAAGGATACGAATTTCCGGCGAAAGACTGCTGCCGGAAGTTCGACGGCCAATTCACGCTGGAGCATTGTCTGGAATATGTCCGCGCAATGCTGCCGGAACAGGATTTTTACCTTAACAGCTTTGGTTTTCCATCAGTGGAATTCAGTCTTGACGCCGGTGCGCAATACACCGGCGGCATATCGGACAACAAGCGGTATTTCGGCATGGCCATGGTATCGCCGCATGACAGCATCGCTTCCGTGCAAAAACG
>CAIJKT010001026.1 GCA_903821255.1 uncultured Lentisphaeria bacterium
CTGCTGTTTTGGGATGCCGGCGGATGATTCTTCAGAGGTTGCAACCGGCTCCGGAACTGGAGCGGTGCCGGCGGAATTCAGCCAGTCGTCGAGGGCAATGATTTTGATGTTGGCTTTTCTGGCTTTGTCCAGTTTGCCGCCTGATGCGCTGATGTCAGCGGCGACAAGCAATGACAGTTCCTGGATTATGGCATCCAACGGAGGAGCAACTCCCTCTCATATCTTTTCCAGTTGCTCTATCCATACGTTAAAAAGCGGACATTTAGCTCGAATCTCATCAAGGCCGATATCCTCCGCAGCGGTTACTCCGTGTAATGTCTTTTTGTAACCAGAACATACTGCTTCTATTCTTTTACTCGGAGCCGTTTCCGGACTGTCATTAATATCTTCGATTGATGAGAACTTGCCTACTATCTGCTGAAAATGAGACTGCAACCGAATTTGTCCCAGAGCAGAGGCCAATTTCCCAGGATTCGCAAACAACAATGCTTCATACTCGTGCATCTGTATGTATGGAATAAAACGGCATGCCACCTCTTCCGGCAAATCGTTTCTTAATTGCGAAGCGAAACATGCGATAAATTCGGAAAATTTATTTTGCGTTGAAACTTTCTGCCGAATCAAATCAATGCCTGGAAAATCTTTGATGCCATAGAAATCAATCAGGCAAGTAGCAAAGGCAGATGCATCTTTTTGCAAAATCAATTTAATATCACCCAGCATTCGCTGATACTTGACATTCCCGCCCCGATGTCCAGGTTTACCGATAAGCCTCGGAACTATATGAATTCCCCTTGTAAAAAAATGACCATACAGCACCCGGTTGGCAAACATTTCCTCCGACTGCCCCTCGCAGATTACATACAATCTTTTCATGCTCACGGACGCCCTCCAAGAACGTTTTTCTCCCAGAGTTCGCCAATGGTATAATCTTGCAGCCAATCAGCAAAATCAGCTTCAACCAGCCGCTTGAATTTAGACTCGCCTTTTTCCTTTTCAACAACAATAATATCATCCAATGAAAATTCGTTGAGCAGCGGAACAGACTGAGTAGATACGATCACCTGCATGTTGGTCGCCGCCGATTTCAGCAGATTGCCTAAAAGGGTAATCGCCAGCGGATGCAAGCCCAATTCAGGTTCATCGACAATGATAGTAGCCGGGGGACAGTCCTGCAGCAAGGCGGTAACCAGACAAATAAACCGCAGTGACCCGTCCGATAACTGGGATGGCCAAAATACATAGTCGCTGTCTTTCTGCCGCCAGGCCAGAATGATATTTTGTTCCCCGTTGTGGGATATAATCGGCTCAAGAACGAAATCATCGAAATACGGCAAAGCCAGTTGAACAGTCTTGACAATTTGCTTATATCTTTCCTGATTCCATGAAGCAGAGGTTTTAAGGTAGTATAAATACGCTGCCAGATTTGACGCGTCCGATCGTAAATATTGATAATCCAGCAGAGAGCATTGACGCTTTACTCCGGCAGTCAGACTCGTATCGTGAAAATGATATACGCGCCAGTTGGAAATGGATCCATAAACATATCCGGCGACAGACTCATTGCTGCTCTTTAAATTCGATTCGCTATTGGCATTTCCTAAGCAAATAGTTTTAGCACGATAATGGCCTCCGGTTAATTTTGCGTTTTCGCTCTCGAAAAATAACCGTCCGTCCGGAGTGGGTTTTAAATTGAATTCATAAGCGTTGACGCCGAATTCAATCAAGGAATAGAAACTACCGGTATTTTTTACGCCATAAGACAAAATACGGTCGGCGCTGATTTCCTTTTCCTGAATATAAGATTGAAGCCGTCCCTCTACCATCGCATATAACATCCGAAAAAACGAGACGAAATTACTCTTGCCGGTACCATTAGGCCCAATTAAAACATTCATTGGTTTCAACTCAAAACTGTTCAACTCTTTTATTGACTTGAAACCCTTTATCGTCAATTTTGAAATTTGCGATGCAGTCATTGCTATACCTCCTTGATCATTAATGCACGGGCAAAGCCTAAATCCGACTCCACCCGGTCAATCAGGAGTTTTTCGCTGAGTTTGGCAATTAATTTGCTAATTTTATTCATAAAATGTATACCTGTCATAATCTTGAATGCTTACATTATCATTTCTTCATTTGTTTTACAATATGAAAAATAACAGATGCAGGGACAAAAAAGTACCCTGGCAGAAGCTAGAAATTAAAGAAGCCCTGCTGTTTTGGGATGCCGGCGGATGATTCTTCAGAGGTTGCAACCGGCTCCGGAACTGGAGCGGTGCCGGCGGAATTCAGCCAGTCGTCGAGGGCAATGATTTTGATGTTGGCTTTTCTGGCTTTGTCC
>CAIJKT010001027.1 GCA_903821255.1 uncultured Lentisphaeria bacterium
ACACATTCCGAAGCCCATACCGCTGTCATATAATTTCCTGGCGCTTTAGACAGTACCTCCTTATATTTCGGTGATACTCGCGTAATTTTCAATGGATCTTCGATTGCGGTTTCACTGCCGCGGGTAAGTCTGGCGGAATCTTCAGCAAAATTCAATGATGCAAATTTCGCAACATTATTAAAACTGTCCGCAACTCGATTGAAATGGCTTAATTCAGGATTGACCTTGCGTTCTCTTGCCAGATTGATGTGCCATTTGCCGCCATCTGTTATGCTCGCGTGAAAATTTGAAACTGGGATACATATCTCCGTCGTCCAGGAATCTTTTTGTTTAGAAGCTGCACTGGTCCATGTTCCGTTCCACTTTGCGTCAGAGGAGTAAGGGTCGCCGGGGACTTTTACGAAAATCTTTCCATCCCATCGCTCATTTATGCTGTTTATTATGAATTGATAAGTATTGCCGTCGGGCGCTGTTAAAAAGATTTCATTACAGTCATCTGTCCATACATCGCCATCCCGTTTTTTTACCTGGCTCATGATTTTATTCATTTCAGGTTCATCATTTTTAAATGCGATATAGAAATTATTGTCATCGTATGAAACGCAGACGGCGGTTGCAGTTTTTGCCGGAGACGCATTATTGTCCGGGCGGTAGAAATTTGTCAGCGGAACAGCCTTTTGCCAGCATTCATCATCCAGTATACCGTCAATTACAGGCGGAACTTTTGTTTTATAAACCGCGAAGACGTCATTAACTTCCTCAAGCTCAAAATCGCCGAACCATACAGTCCCCTTTATTTTAGATGCCTCAATGATTACAAACTGGCATGTTGAGGTCTCTGCCGGGCTTTGTATTTCTGTTGAAAAGGTTTGCCACTCATCCGGTTTATTCTCAAAATGCCATGGAATTTTTAAAGCGCCGGCGCTTCCGTTACTTCCGTTTTTCCTGTTGAAATTGAAGAGCATCCGCGGCTGGCTGCTGTCTGATATTTGAATATCTTTCAGCTTATAGGAAAAAGTAATTTTATAATTTCTTTTCTCTTTTATTACGATATTGGTATAAACTGAAAAACTCACAGACATATCAGAAATTATCAGTCTCCCGAAAGTCCTGCCGTCATCTGATATTTTATTATCTTCCTCAAATTTGACATTGACGCCTTTGGGATAAAGCGACCACCCCTGTCTGCTGAATTTTACATTGTCCGCTGCGCAAAGATTGACTCCGGCGCAGATAATGAAAAGCAACCTAAAGACGCCGAACCCTTTCTTTGTATGCAGCATACCCTTATTTCCTTATGTTAATTAACTGGTTTGCCGGGAAAAATATTTATGGCAGATTTGCGCCCCACCATAAAGAAGCATGCCATGTGCTTTCCGGAATCAGGGAAGTACGCTGGGCATTGCCATGCATATCGCCCCAGAGGATATTTTCTGACTGTGAATGACGCAATGAATACAATCCATTGGCGCGCCACTGGTATGGGGAATTGTAAGTTATTTGGAATTGGTGATTTACATCTATCGTTACAATGACCGTGGAAGGTTGTCTGACTAATCTGAAAGATTTTGTTCCACGGATGAACTGAGTATTGGCACCATAGGAATTCGGAAATGTCTGCGAATTACTGCTGTTGCACGGGGCAATGTTAGAAATCCCGCCAAGCATTATCGGATTCGTATCTGAAGGGCAGTGGAATACCTTATAATTGGGCAGTTCCCTAAGCAGAATCAGGTATGTTGCCCAGGTATTGATTCCTCCGCCGTTGGCCGGCATCGTGAAATCATTGGAGTCCGCCGTATAACTGATTAAGCCAACGCCAATATTTTTCAGATTATTCGTGCATTTAATCGCATAGCCTTTCTGGCGGGCTTTGTTAAGAGCCGGCAGCAGCATTGAGGCCAAAATCGCGATGATCGCGATCACCACGAGGAGTTCGATGAGCGTAAAATTGTTGTTTGGTTTTCTCATGATACTTTTCCTTTTCAGGTTATTAATTAAAGTTTATTTTGATTGTGTGCAGAAATTATCTGTCGGCCTTTCTAAACTGTTGTTAACAATTGATAATCTTTCATTTTCATGCATGGTAGACTCGCGTTCAATGATCCGGGCGCTGAATATTTGCTGCCCCCCCATGAAATTGTCTTCCAGTAACCGCTGCGCGGCAACCCGGCCTATTTCCTCATACGGAAACTCCGTGCTTGAGAGTGAAGGGAACGCCTGTTGGTTGAAGCTGATTTCGTCAGTTGCCATGATTTTCACGTTTTCCGGCAGCCCGAGACATGAATTCAGTGAATACCGCGTTCGCAGTCTGAAAACCAGATGCGGGTCCAGCAGCAATGCGTCAAATTTATTCTTTTCATAGAAACCGGCGATGATTCCGGCGATAGTTTCATTATTGGCGGTAAATGTATCCAGCCAGGCAGCATAGCTGAGTCCGCATTTCGCCAGTCCGGATTCATAACCGTGCAGTACCGGATGGTCTTTTTCTGTAATGTCATCGTATGTCAGTGCAATCCGCCGGCAGCCGCGTTCCGCCAACAGTTTTACGGCTGACTCGGTTGTGCTGATGCGGTCTATGGTCAGTACGTACCATTTCTTAAGGTAATCGGCATAAACATTAAAATCGTATGCCTGGTTTTCGATGAAAGATACCCGGCAGCCGCTTTTAGAAAGCAGCGGGAACAAGTCGCGGTACCAGTAGCCGATTACTACCAGCATACTGTCCGCATTGACAAAATCCAGCTTCCGCCAGTCAATTTCATGCGCATTATTGGTCGGAGACACCGCCACAGTCTCCAGCCGGTAATTATGGTCAAAAGCAATTTGTGACACCCCTTTGAGTATCCGGCGGGAAACCTGTGCGGCCACATGCGGAAATGTTTCGCTGATAAAATCGGCGCAGGGCAGCAGGAAGGTCAGCGGGACTTTGGCTTTTTCGACCTTGGCCGGACATAGCCGGCGTCTTTTGCCTTTGAGCAGCTCCACCAGTTTGTCATCTTCAAGCATGGCCAGCGTCGAGCGTACCGTACCGCGGGAATAGCCATACTTATCCGCCAGTTCAAACTCGTTCGGCAGAAACGCGCCGGGCGAGTAGACACCGGACGCAATATCCGATTTCATCGTTTCGTACAGTTTCAGCCTCTTGACCGGCTCCCGCATCGTATTCACCTGTAATTTTATGTACTGATATAATTGTACATGCTTGTACAGTTAAAAGTCAATAGACATCCGAAAAAAAGGAGCTTTTTTTATAAATGCCGGTTTGCGTTATCCGGTGTAAACTTCCATTCACCATTACCGCCTTGCTTGAACTTTGCGCAATTTTCAAGTTTCGTTTATTCTATCCGTGAAGTCATACATTGATTTATCTCAATAAAACGTTAATATATATAAAGAAGGTTTTTTTAATTTAAAGACGTTATCAGCCGGCAGGAGGCAGGATGAACCAGCGCGGAGCGACAATCGTGGAATCAATGGTCTGCCTGCTGCTGCTTTGCCTGGTACTGTTCGGACTGCTCCAGATTTTTCAATGGACCATGGCCAAGATGGTCTGCGAATATTCATCTTTTTACGCGGCCAAGGCCCGCGCGTATGGCTTTGCCGATACCATTATCGTCAACGCCGCCCGGGTTGCGGCGATAGCGGCCTCCGGCCAGGATACCGGTTCCGACAAGGAGCCGCTGCAGGACCAGTACCGGGGTGCGAACGGCAGCATTAATCTCGATGCTTACCGGAGACAGCTCGCACTCCGTGCGCAGAACTACATGGTCAATTCCGATTCCACGATAAACTATGAATACTGGGTTTACGGCGCGGGCAGCACCACGCCGGTGCTGTACATCCCGCTGGGAAGCAACATGACTCCGACGATTACAGCCACGGTCAGCGTTCTCAACATGCCGCTGCTGGACCCTGCGGTTTCGGTTTTTGTCAATGATGTGAAAAAAGTGGATATTCCCGCCGGGACATCCGATATGTACAATCATTCGTTAAATTATTTGGACCGTTAATGAAACAGATCAATTCAGACAGTAAAGGTCAGGTAGTGGTGATAGCCGTAATTATCATGGTTATCCTGATGCTGGGTATTTTGTTCCTCTTCGACCTGCAAAACGTTATCCGTTCCAAAATAAAAATTGAGACGGCGAACCAGGCCGCCGCGCTTTCCGCGGCACAATGGCAGAAGGAAAGCCTGAACCTGATCGGGGAATTGAACTTGATTAAAGCCTGTGATGAATTGCATGGATATTATTTCGGAACTCCGCAAGATCAAAGTGCAGAAATCAGGGCAGCCTGTAAAATTATAACTCAAATGCAGACGAGAATGGCCTTTGTCGGCCCGGTTATCGCGTTCGGGGCCGCCCAGCAGGCGGCCAAGAACAACGGCGTGAACATTTATGATTATCAGAAACAGTCATCATCCGGGACCGGTTCCACGAACAATGTGCTCAAGCAGGTGCAGTTTGACACCCTTAACTATTATAATAATCTGGATATCAACACTCCCACGGGACAATTGCGCTACGGTGACGCATACCGCAGCGGCATCGACGGCCGCTATCCGGGATGGTGGGATGATTACCGAGGCATGTTGAAGTCTGTAATCGATCAGGGGGTCGTGGTGCGGCCCAATGTCCGCATCGGCATTGAACGGGTCACGCCTTACGCATTTAAGGACCGCGTGTTTTATAATGCGATATTAGGCGAGTGGTGGTGCTACATGCCGCTGCGCTCCCTGATCAAGCAGCCCGATTCCTACTGGTCCGGCAAGTGGTGGCAGAAGATTCAATACGACAACCCGAATTTTACCGGTCAAAGTGAAATATACACTCTCGGCATAGCCTTTGCCAAGGACGATGCGGACAGCGGTGTTGGTTCGTATTATGACCAGGCCGGCCAGGCTACTTCATGGAGTTATTACTTAAATAAGGCAATGGGCAGCAATCCCAGTCAGGATTGGGTAGTGAATGCCGGGCTTTTGCCTGAAATCACCTGGTGCATTTATGACAGCAGTTGGGGTTCCGCCAGAATGGACTATATCGGCAGTTACTGGAACAGATCGAACGGCGGCTATCTGAGCGGCGACATTAAATCAAATGTAAATTATGACGGCGCGGTGGCTTATGCCGAATGCAGCCAGACCATTAATCTGGTCAATAGTTTCGAATCAAAAATGGATGCGCCGAAAAATGCCGGGGACGCGACGGCGGAGGCGACGGCCTCGCTGAAAGGCAGCGCCCCTTCTCCCATCCGGACCAGAAGCGATACGATTATCAACAAAGGGGTTCCGGTGGGCAATGACTCATCCCAGGATGGCTATCCCGCCGGGGTAGTCGCCAGGACTATCGGGGAGCTTGGAGCAAGCGGCAGTAAAATGAAGCCCACGGACGCGCAAATCGTCCTTCCGGCATTTAATAATGTTGCGCTGTTTCCGATCTCCATGTTTGCCGACAATGTCAATACGCTGCAAAACACTGACGACCCGTTAAGCGCCTTCATCATCTGGCTGAAAACCGCGGACGATCTTTACACGCCGTCGGTTGCGCCGCCGGCCGGGTCGGAATTATATCTTCAGGCAGTCCAGAAGCTTGACACCGAATCTTTCCGCAAAAAAGGGTACAATAACAACTATGTCATCGGCTCCGTCGCCAATAACGCCTATTTTGCTGACGCATATAAATACAGCGTCACTAATCCAAACGGGGCGGGATGGCTGCAGCAGGTCTATATTTTTAACGATCTGGCTTACACTTCGAACCTCAATAATCAGACCGTTGTGGACAAAATCAACCCCGCGTATTTAAGATACTACAACCTTAATTTTTACATTCTTACCGATAAAAGCGGCAAAGCACGGACTAATGAGCAGGAACGCTGCGGACCGGGATACGGCACTACCGGTTACCAGGGGCCTAAAGCCGGTCCGGGAAGAATATAAAGGATGTGTGAGACTATGAAGAACAAACAACAGCAGCAGCAGGGACAGGCCATCGTTGAGATGTGTGTCGGCCTGATTGCCATCATGGCGGTTTTTCTGGGGCTGGTCATTGTCGGCGGCATTGGCATTTCCAACATTCAAACTCTGCTCCGCAACAAATCCGCCACGGAAGCCGTTTCCAGAGCGGGTAATCAAGGTGGACAGGGCTATAACATATATGCCTGGGATTACGGCGACCAGGCCAATGCCAGTCCGGCGGCGGACGAATTCCAGGGGCACCGTCTGTCCGGTCAAACCAGCCGCCGCGATGAACTGGCATTCACGCCGGACGACAAGATGATTTACAATTCGACCCAGCCGGACCAGGCTTTTCAAACTCCGTTCAGTATCATGAGTTTTCTGCACACAGATTTTTCCGAAGACAACAAATTAAGAGACATCCCTCTGGCAAGTTCAGGTTCGAATGCATTCTATTTCCTGGGCGCGGCCAACCTGATCAGCAGCCAGGGCACCGCCGACACCAATATATTCACCATGAGAAAATATCAGGATCAGGATACCGCGGACGGCATGAAACAGACCTTCGGGATGCTTTTCGGCATCAAAGCGAATATCAATTTGCAATATCCCGCCAATCAAGTCTATTATCCGGCCACCGGCAGTTCCGTGGCAACACCTTAAACTTATTGCAGGAAATTAAGCATAAATCCATGAATAAAAGTAAACATCCGCAGGCGGGCCAGGCAGTCATTGAGATGTGCGTCTGCATGATCGCCATTCTGGTTGTTTTCATGGGATTGATTTTTGTATGCGGGCTGGGAATATCCAACATGCAAAATTTAATCAAAGCTAAGACCAATGCTGAAACAAATACCCGTTCATCGGATAAATCATGGGACAGCGACGATATTTTTGCCTGGGATTACCGCAGCCAGCAACAGGAGCAGCGTCAAACCTCCGAGCCCGATTTTTTCCCGGGCAGCCATCTGTTCTATAATGGCCGCGGCGGAAATATCAATCCGTTCGCCGCAAGCGATCGGGGGATGACCGGCAATGCAAATGCCGGCAGTGCAACTACGCAGAATACTCCTCCTCCGCCCGTTCCGTCCGACTTTCAAAGTTCGTTCCTCCGGGAACTCAGTCCGGCAACCCAGGTAAAGAAAAGCGGATCTGCGGCAGGCAGTATGTCCCGTAATATTCCGCCGCTGTTTGTCGGCGCCGAGGAAGTGTCCGGCGGCAAGGAACCTGATGAAGCGGCAATTCCAGACATGATAGAAAATCAGGGAACTGAGGACGCTAAACAGTCCCCGCAGAATGTAAAATCCAAATCAGCGGTTAAACAATAGCATCTGTTTTACGGCTGAAAGAACTCTATTTTTCCGCTTTCCAGGTCTGCATAGGCCCCGGTAATTTTCAGTTTGCCGCTTGCCGCCATCTTTTTAAGCGGTTCGCTGCTTTGCAGAATTGCCCGGCAGACCTGCCGTACATGTTCCCTGGCAGCATCGTTAATCAGTTTTTCTTCGGTGATGTTGACGTCCTGTTTTCCGGCAATCAGTACTGCCGGTATCAAGTTGCAAACCAGGGAATTAAGCGCGGGCGTCGCGTTCTGCCCGGGCTGGCGCATAAGCCTTACCGCTTCCGTGACGGCACCGCAGGACTGGTGCCCCATGACCACGATCAGCCGGCTGGTGGAAAACAGCGAAGCGTATTCCATGCTGCCGAGAGTGTCGGAGGAGAACTGATTGCCGGCATTGCGCACGACAAACAGTTGTCCCAGGCCGGCGTCGAAAAATACTTCCGGCGGAAATCGTGAATCCGAACAGGAAAGAATCGTGGCGAAGGGGGCCTGGCCTTTTAGCAGTATCCTGCGCACGTCCCGGCTGACGCCCGGATCTTTCATCCGGTTTTCCGTCACATAGCGCCGGTTTCCGGCTTTCAACATTTCAAGGGCCTTTTCCGGCTGAATAACTACGGCGGTCTTGCCGTCTTTCTCCAGCAGCGACGCATCGGCGTCTTTATCATTTTTCTGCTGGTGGCTGAAATAAAGCGCCGCAAAGACAATAAGTCCGAGGATGGCTATAACTATGAAAAAAACTGCAAAATTTGATTTGCGCATAACCTCAAGCTCCTTTTTTGTTTCTGTCCGGGCTTATAATACTTGCAATAGCCTCAAAAAGCAATCATGCATTGTGCTAATCCCGCGTCCCTTTGCGGAAATGCAGCGGCGGGGTTCCGATATATCGTTTGAATTGAGCGGAAAACTCATACGGCGAAGAGTAGCCCAGTTGCGCCGCGATTTCCGCGACCGGAAGATCCGGACGGCCCAGCATTCCGCAGGCCAGGTCCAGCCGCCGCCGCACCCGGTACTGCCACGGCGATATTCCACAGCGCGCTTTGAACATTTTTCTGAAATACTCGTACCCGACCCCGTGTTTCCGGCAGAATTTATTCAGATCGCAGGGCTGGTCAAAATCGCTGCCCAGCACCCGGCAAGCCTCCTCAAACAGCAGCAGCCGGTCTTTCGCTTCAGGCGGCGCATGCATCCGGCGGTGACATTCGCCCAGCAACCCCACACACTGTGAAACCAGCTCCGGCAGCTTCTCTTCATCCGCGGTTTTCAGCGCCTGGACGAAATTCCACACCCGCCATTTCAGTTCGTTGTCCACCGGCAGCGAGGAAACCGGCGAGCCGGCGCGGATGATCAGCATGGAGCTCAATGCCTGATACAGCAGCGGTCCCGTTTCCAGATAGAACTCGTTCCATTCACTGTCCGGAGCGATGTAGTTGGAATGACTTTTCAGCGGGAGACGCTGAAAACAACTGCCCGGCCCCAGCGGATATTTCTCACCATGATCATCAACATAATATCCGCGGCCTTCCAGTACCACCACCAGCACATAACGCGGAAAACGCAGATTGACGTTGTCAACCGCCAAGCCGCCTTTATACATGAATCCGGCGCCGATCCCTTCCCGCGAACCGGCTCCGCCCATGGACCGGTGCGCGGTTTCATTGCACTTTTTCAGAACAAATGGAATGTTTTTACCATTTAACATATCTTCATTACCATTAATGATATTTGTTTAAC
>CAIJKT010001028.1 GCA_903821255.1 uncultured Lentisphaeria bacterium
GCCTTCGCGCTTGACGGGATCGTTGAACGCCCAGTGTTTGGTTTCACCCTGGCCGCCCTGCATGACCACGCAGCGGGCTTTGTCCCAGGACTTGACGTATTCAGCGGCATCCATCGCCGGGAAATGCATATTCTGCTTCGGCATCCGCAGTTTCGGTTTGATGCGGTTGAAGCACAATTCCATGTCCGCCTTGGCAAAGCCGAGCGGGAACTTGATCTCGGCGGTCTTGCCGTTCACGACCCATTCGTCCATGCCCCAGAAATGGCAATGCTTAAGGTTAAGTTCCAGTTCGTTGACCAGTTGCGCGACCAGCGGGAGCTGTTCGGTCGGACCGATGGGGCCGCAAAGGCCGGCGGGATTGTCCTCGGTGGACTGCATCCATGCGTTGATGTATTCCAGCGCTTCCGCCAGGTAAAATTCCTGGACGGTATCATAGAACTTTACCGTGAAACCGGGGCGGCTCAACTGTTCAATGTCTTTCGGAGTGAGCCTGGCGGCGTCATCCAGGATTTCGCGGTCCAGGGTCGTGTAATCCCACCAGTCGGGGGAAATCTTGCTTAATGCTCTCATGTTCATAATCTCCTGTTATTTACAAATCAATAAAAAAATCACTTTTCATACTTAATGGAAAATTACCACAAATTCAGGAATTTAAAATATTGAATACTTTATTATTTAAGATTTTTCAGAGTTTCCTTCAACAGCAGGTCCGCTGTGCATTCTTCCGGTCCGCCGCCGACTACCGGCAGGATTTCATATCCGCCGCGGGAGAAACACCCGGACAGCGGAACGTAGCCGCATTCACCCATGCCCAGCGTTACCGGCCAGGTTTTCCTGAACGGCGACTGCTTTTTAATGTCCAGTCCGATCTCGGTGAACACTTCCCCGGGCAGCGAGGTCAGCGCCAGTTTATCATCAAATTTGATGCTGAGCAAAGCGAATTTGCGGGATTTTCCGGAACACGTTTTCTTAAATTCGATGAGCTGTTCAGCGAAGAATCTGGCGACCGGGCCGTCGCCCGTGGCAAGCCCTTCGCTGGTCATATTGCCGTCAGAGGACGTTGCGCCGACCCGGGCGAGAATTTCCTTCGCCTTCCTGACTTCGGCGGGGGCAATCACCCGGAAAGGAATGTCGATCTCGCTGGAGGTTATCTGCAGCTTTTTCACCGGCATTCTTTTGAGCTTGTTCAGCATTCCGGTAATAATCGCGGCGTATCCGGCGCCGATGCGGCAGGCTTCGGCATAGCTGGACTGATCTCTCTTCGTGGAGACGTCGAAATGGTTGATGTTACCGGAACAGCCGATCAAAGTCAGCACCGGCACGTCATAGCCGAGAGAGTTCTGGATACCTTTCTCCATGCGTCCCGGCCAGTCGGCGGAAACAAAATCTCCGCTGACAGTATCAGTGTGATTGACGATATTGCTGATGATCGCGCTGATCCGGCCATCCTGCTTGACCGCAATCACGCCGATCTCGGTATCAACCGGGCCTTCCGGTCTGACAATATCCGGATTAAGTTTGCCGGGGTTGGTCAGGACCTTGCCGTTCTTCATCCAGTAGCGCCGGTTGAATGCGAGCGGGTTGTTTTTCACGCTGCCGGTCAGCAGTTCGGCCGGAGCCAGGCTGAGATACGCGTGGCGTATCGCGGCAACCGCTTTGTTCTTCAGCATTTCCAGATATGCGGCATCGGCCTTTACGCCAAAAAAGTCGTCGATGTACGGTCCGGTGTGGGTATGGGTGGCGCTGAACATCAAATTGTTCCCGAATTTAATTCCGGCAGCCTTGATTCCGGCTTTGATTCCCTTAATCAGAGCAACGCTCAGAAAGCATAAATCGAACACGACAATGCCGCTGGTCACGCCGTCATTTTCGAAGATCACGGCCCGGATAAACAGATCATCCAGGATTCCGGTATTAGGCCGCGGATTGAAGTACCCGCACAGCGGAATCCCCCTGGCCGGGGTGATTACTTCTCTGCTCAAGCCGACTAGCAGCATGATTTCACCTCGATGATTTTGCCGCAATTGCGGGCTGATTCATGCGCAGCCGCGATCAGTTTCAAGTTATGAACCGCGTCGCATCCGTCAAGCGGGGCCTGGTTAAGTACGGAAGCGGCGTGCCTCATGATGACCGACTGGTAAATGTTCTGAATTTTTTCCGGACGGATATCCTCCTGTGACTTGAACCTGTCGAGTTCCAGCCTGATTTTGACCGGTTCATCCGGATGTCCGGAAAGCTGGAACAGCGTGGCATAGCCGCGCAATACCGCATCAGGTCCGTAAATTTCATACCCAAGGTTGGAAAGTGTGCCGCCGAGACCGCCGCGCGGTTCGTTGAAGCCGACTTTCACCGACCCGGTCAGTCCGTTTTCCATGGTATACTTGATATAAGCGCCGTCTTCGACCTTGATTATCATGGTTTTAGGATAATATACGCAAGCCAGCGATTTGATTTTGCTGCCAAAAATAAACTCGGCGATATACATGGCATGACTTGCCACGTCGCCGATCGGGCCGCCCAGTTCCTCCCAACTGGAACAGCGCCAGGTGGCGGCTTCCGCCGGGTCCGCGCCATAACAGAACTCCATGTGGAAACAGGCATCGTTGACCGCGCCGAGCGCGCCGCTGTCGATCAGCGCTTTGGCCTTGATATTGAACGCGTTTTCCGTCATCATGTGGTCGACCGTCAAACTCAAATGTTTCGACCTGGCAAGGGCGGCCAGTTCAGTCGCGTCTTCGACCGTGGTGGCAACCGGCTTTTCGACGATGCAATGCTTGCCGGCATTCAACGCCGCCCTGGCAATGGCGGCATGGGTCCGGTTATTGGTCGCAATGAACACCCCCTGGATTTCCGGATCGGCGAAAATAGCGCCCGCCGAGTCATACCATTTTAAGCCAAGCGCCTCGGCGGCGCCTTTTCTGGCAGGATTGACATCGGTCGCGCCGGTTAACTCTGCATTCTTCAAAGGTTCGAACCTGGATTTGTCACACGCAAAACCTTCTTTGGCAATACGGTTTTCAGCTATCCCGCCGAACCCGATTATGGCATACTTGACTTTTTGCATTTTTTGCTCCGTTTCATCTTAAGATTTATTCAGGAATATATCGCCTGCTGGTATAACTTACAAAAACGACATTCCCCGGCAAGCCGGGGAAATGTCGTGATTATCAATAAATTACGCTGTCTGAAATAATTACTTCATGTAGGCGGCGGCAACCTTCTTAAACGCTTCCACGCAGGCGTTCATATGCTCTTCCGTGTACACCGGATGCGGAAAGAACGACATGGTCCGGTCTGCCAGCCAATTGGCTTTTTTGCAATCAAATGCATTATAATCAATCTTGCGGGCGCTCGGATCATTGAACGGATAACGTAAAGAACCGAATCCGTTTTTCTCCACGTAGGCACGTTCTTTATACATTTCCGGCCACTGGACGCCGTAGCATGGCACGCCTTCGGCTCCGACGGCTTTCACGAATTCGCTGACCGTGCATTTCAATTTGTCTGCGTCAAGCACCATCGGCACCCACCAGAAAGCATTCTGGCGCTCCGCGGTGTCCACCGGCATCTTCAGCACCAGCGGATGATCTTTCAGGCCGTTCATGACAATCGCGGCATTCCGCTTTCTGTTGGTTAAATTCCATGAATCAAGTCTGGCCAGGTCGCACAATCCGATCTGCGACTGCATTTCAGTCATGCGGAAATTGAATCCGACGCGTTTGTGGATATACATCAGCTTGCCTTCCATGTCCAGCAGGTTAAGACGTTCTTTTACGTCATAACCGTGATCGCGGAACGAGCGGCATTCCC
>CAIJKT010001029.1 GCA_903821255.1 uncultured Lentisphaeria bacterium
CTTTATCGCGAAAAAGAAAACAAAATTCTGTCTGAAATTATAAGCAGCTTCGACATCGTCGTTATCCAGGAAATCATCGCCCCGCCGTACGCGATGAATTTTCCGGATGGAACACCGTATAAACCGGATGAAAGAACTGCCGCATTTTTCGACGACATGAAAAATCAGGGCTTTAATTACTGGCTGTCCGAGGAGAACACCGGACCCGGAAAAAAAACTCACGCCAACACCCCGGCGCAGGAGTGGTGGGCGGTATTTTATAAGCCGGACAAGGTAACTGCGGTTCAAGACCTGCCGCATGGCTTTATTGCCGGAGACCGCGCTGGAAATCCGGACTACAGCCGTGTGCCGTACGCGTTCAGCTTCCGGTGCGGCGCAGGGAAAAACGATTTTGTTTTGATCAATGTCCATCTGAATCCCAATGCCGGAAGCGAAGGCAGGGAACGGCGCAAGCACGAACTGGCATCCATTGTTAAGTGGATTGAGGCGAACGAGGCGCAAGAAAAGGATTTTATCATCCTGGGGGACTGCAATGTCCAGAACACGGCGGAATTGATTTATATAACGCCGGCCGGCTTCGTCTCGTTAAACATCGACTGCATCCCGACCAACGTAAGTCTTAAACGTCCCAAACCGTTTGACCATGTCTTTTACCGGCCGCGGTACACCAGGGAAATAAACCCGGGCTCATTTGGCGAAATTGATCTGCTGACAGAATGTTTCGTGCATTGGGAGAAACCGGAGACCTATCCCGGCAAACCGTATGACTACAATACGTTTCAGAAGCATTTTTCCGATCATAAACCCGTCTATTTCAGGTTGAACATAACGGTAGACGATGATTCATCAAAATAACGGAAGTAACAATTCTGCGGAAAGCGTATAAGCATCAAAAATCAAGCCGCCATAGAGGCGGCTTGATAGGCATTGGTCTGAATAATTCAGGTTAGAATTTCGAGCAGAAATTCTTGAGTCTGGCAACTGCGGTGCGGATGTTCTGTTCCGAACAGGCATAGGAGAGCCGGAGGCAGGCATCGGCGCCGAAGGCGTCGCCGGGGATCGCGACCAGCTTTTCCTCTTCCAGCAGTCTGTCGCAGAACTCGCCGCTCTTCAGGCCGCAGGCGGAAATATCGCAGAACAGGTAGAACGCGCCTTGCGGACGGATTGATTTTACTTTCGGGATTTCACAAACCAGATTGTAAATCAAATCGCGGCGGGTGGCGAAAGAGTCGCGCATCTTGTACACTTCCTCTTTGCCGCAGGCCAGAGCCTTCAGCGCGCCGTACTGGGCGAAAGTCGTGGGGTTGGAAGTCAGATGGCTCTGAAGCGCATTGATCTTCTTCGACAGCCACAGCGGGGCGGTCAGGTAGCCCAGTCTCCAGCCAGTCATGGCATAAGCCTTGCTGAAGCCGTTGACGGTGATGGTCAGTTCGGCAATCTCTTTGTTCAGCGCGCCGATGCTGATGTGCGGGAAATCTTTTTCATAGACGAGTTCTTCGTAGATCTCGTCGGACAGCACCATGAAATTATGCTTTACCGCCAGCGCGGCAATCGCTTCCAGGGTAGCCTTCCGGTAAATCGCGCCGGTCGGATTGGACGGGGTATTCAGGATCAGCAGCCGGGTATTGGCGGTAACCGCTTTTTCCAGATCGGCGGGGAGCAGTTCGTAATTGTTCTCCGCTTTGGTGTCAACAAAAACCGACTTCGCGCCGGCGGCGGTGACCATTTCCGGATAGCTCAGCCAGAACGGGGCGGGAATGATTACTTCATCGCCGGGGCCGCAGAGCGCGGCAATCGCGCTGAATACGGAAAATTTCGCGCCGGGGCCGACAATGACCTGGGCCGGTGTGGTCTGAATATTATTGTCCTTGATGAATTTTTCCGCGCATGCTTTTCTCAGTTCGGGCATGCCGCTGGAATCGGTGTAGCCGGTTTTGCCGCTGTTCAATGCTTCAATCGCGGCGTCTTTGATGTATTTCGGCGTGTC
>CAIJKT010001030.1 GCA_903821255.1 uncultured Lentisphaeria bacterium
AATCAGCCTGTGGAATGTCATTGCGAACGATCTGTTCCTGACGCTCTGCGAACTGCGGCCGGGCAGCCGCAAAAGAGGCAGTTCGGTCAAGATCGCGGTAGCTCCGGAAAACATCGTTCTTCTGCCGGAGGCATGATTTATGTATCGTCAACTGATGATGGCATTTCTCCCGCTGGCGGCGCTTATCGCCAGTCCGCTGCTGCTTCAGCCGAAAGCGGAAGACCGGACCCGGGCGGCAAAAACCGATGCCGCCAAAGTGGTGATTATCACGCCGCATTCCGAATCCCTGCGCTATGAATTCAGCCGGGCATTCCGGAAATATTACCAGGACAAGTACGGCGAAGAAGTCAGCATCGAATGGAGAACGCCCGGCGGCACTTCGGATATTGTAAAGTACATTGACGACCGCTACGAAGCGGCCTTCCGCACCGTCTGGCAGGACGATCCGGCAAACGGCCCCTGGACTGCGACGGTCGCAGCTAACTTTGACAACCCAAAAGCAGTCGCCGGCAGCGGCATGCCGGAGGATGCGCTGAAATCCCGCAAAAAATTCCTTGACTCCGATACCGGTATCGGGATTGACCTGTTCTTCGGCGGCGGCCAGTACGATCACCAGCGGCAGGCGGCCAAAGGCTATTCCATCAATGCCGGCATCCAGCAGAAACATCCTGAATGGTTCGATGATAAAGTCATTCCATACCGTTTCAGCGGTGAGATATTCTACGACAAACAGGGCCAATACTACGGCGTCTGCCTGGCCGCGTTCGGCATTTGCTGGAACAACCAGCGCATCGCGGAAATGACGGATAAGTCCCCGCCGGTCAAATGGGCGGACCTGGGCGAACCGCGTTTCTTCCAGAAGATCGCCGTCGCCGACCCGACCAAGTCCGGTTCCGTCAACAAATGTTTTGAGATGCTGATCCAGCAGCAGATGAGCGAAGCTTTCAGCAAAGATGCTGAACACGGCCTTTCAAGCGGCTGGGCAAACGGCTTGAATCTGATTAAACGGATTGCCGCCAATACCCGCTATGTGACCGACTCCGCCAGCAAAGTGCCGCACGACGTCGCCGGCGGCAATGCCGCCGCAGGCATCTGCATTGATTTCTACGGCAGAAGCGAAGCGGAATGGGCCGCCGTGCAAGGCGGCGGCGCGGACCGCATGACATTCATGACACCGGAAAACGGCACCTCGGTATCCGCCGATCCCATCCAGTTGCTCCGGGGTGCACCGAACCAGCGAATTGCCATTGATTTTATTGAATTTGTATTGTCCCTTGACGGCCAGAAAGTATGGGACTTCCGCAAGGATACTCCGGGAGGGCCGGAAAAATACGTTCTGCGCCGGATGCCGATCCGGAAAGATATCTATAAGCCGGAATTCACCAGATACATGGCTGACGCCAATGCCGATCCATATCAGACCTGCAAAGGGTTCGAATACCGGCCGGCCTGGACCGGTCCCTATTTCGGATTGATCCGGATTGTCATCAAATGTGTTGCGCTGGACACGCTGCCGGAATTGCAGGAGGCATGGCAGGCGATCATCCGGGCGGGCGGGCCGCAGGCGGTGCCGGAAGCCATGAAAGTTTTCAATGAACTGCCTTTTGATTACGCGGATATCGCGAAAGCCAAAGACGATTTAAACCCGGACAAGCCCGGCAACTCGGTCCGCAGTGTCCTCCGGACGCAGCGCCGGTGGAGCGAATTCTGCCGGGATAAATACCTCAAAGCGGCGCAACTGGCGAGGGCAGGCAAATGAAACCGTTCAGACTGCTGACAATTGTTGTACTGACTGTCTTTTTCACCGTGTTCATGGTGATGCCGCTTTACACCGTGGTCAGCCAGGGGCTGAATCCGGCGATCATCGGGGAGGCGCTGGCCTCGCCTGTCTATCAGACCGGGCTGTTCAACGCGTTCAAGATCGCCATCGTCACCACCTTTCTGGTATTCCTGATTTCGCTGCCGCTGGCGATGCTGTACGACCGTTTTGAGTTTCCCGGCAAACCGCTGGTGAATATTATGATGATGCTGCCGATGATCCTGCCGCCATTCGTCGGGGCGCTCGGCTTTCAGCAGATATTCGGCCATTACGGCGTGCTGAACAGCGCCCTGCAGTATTTCTCCATCGCGCCGGTGGACTGGCTGGGCGGCGAAGGCCGGTTCTATGCGGTCTGCCTGATCGAGGCGCTGCACTTATACCCGATCCTGTACTTGAATCTGGTCACCGCGCTGGCCAATGTCGATCCGTCGCTGGACGAGGCCGCCAGGAACCTCGGCGCCGGACGGCTCCGCAGGTTTTTCAAAATAACGCTGCCGCTGATCCGTCCGGGAATTTTCGCCGGCGGCAGTATTGTGCTGATCTGGAGTTTCACCGAACTCGGCACCCCGCTGATGCTAGGGTACAATACCGTGACCACGGTGCAGATTTTCAACGGCATCACCGAGCTGGAAACCAACCCCCTGCCCTATGCGCTGGTGGTTATCATGCTGCTGCTTTCCGCCGGATTGTACAGTTTCAGCCGGCTGGCGCTGGGCAGCAACGGCAGCGCCCAGATGATGAAAGGCTCCACCGGCACCGTCACCAGAACGCTCAAATGTTACCAGGCCTGGCTGTGTTCCGGTATTTTCGCGCTGATTACCTTCTGCGCGGTACTGCCGCATCTGGCGCTGACTTTCGGCGCATTCGGGCTGGACTGGTACGGCTCGGTGCTGCCGAGATCCTACACGATGATGCATTTTGAAGGCGCATTGTCGCATGAAATTGTCATCCCGTCCATTATCAACAGCCTGAAATATTCATCGCTGGCCATGCTGGTCTGCATTCTGATCGGACTGCCTGCCGCTCTGCTGATTGTCCGCTGGCGGCCCAGAGGCTGGCAGTTGTTCGACGTCATGATCATGATGCCGCTGGCCGTGCCGGGTATCATCATGGCGTTCGGCTACCTCAGCATGTGCGCCAGAAACCCGTGGCTCAACCAGATTTTCGATCCCATCGCCAATCCCACGCTGCTGCTGGCCGCCGCCTATGCCATGCGGCGGCTGCCGTATGTCGTCCGGGCCGTCGCCTCCGGATTGGAACAGACCCCCGAAACGCTGGAGGAAGCGGCGCGCAACCTGGGCGCAAGCTCCTGGATGACGCTGCGCCGGATAGTCGTGCCGCTGATCGGGGCCAATCTCGTCGTCGGCGCGCTGTTCGCCTTCAGCTTCTCGATGCTGGAAGTCTCCGACTCCCTGATTCTAGCGCAGAAGAGCGCGTTCTATCCGATTACGAAAGCCATCTTCGAACTGTCGCAGATTCTCGGCGAAGGTTCATACATCGCCTGCGCCTTCGGACTCTGGGCAATGGCCTTCCTGGCCTGCACCCTGGTTGCAGCCTCAATTCTTTTAGGGAAAAAACTCGGATCGCTGTTTAAATTCTGACCGGTTTTATCTGGATTCGGAATCCTGTCCCGCGGCGCTGACGACTTCGTCCAGCCGCGCGGACAACTCCGGAGCGATTGGTTCCGGCTGATGCGCTGAAAGCAACTGGCGGCGGCGTTCCTGACAGCGGACGGCCAGATCTTTGGCCCCGGCATCCAGCCAGCCCTGATAATATGCGCGATCCAGCAGCGGCGGGAAATAGAGTTCCTGACGGAAATGTTCAGCCGTATGGTCATGGGCAATAATGTCTTCTCCGGCGACAGCGTCGCGAACCACGTCAAAGCCCAGCGCCTCGTCGGAGAAATCCAGCTCCCGCATGGCGCTTTTCACATAGCCGATCACTTCGTTCTGCAGCACCAGCATATCCAGCGAGGTCGCCTGGTCCACGCCGCAAATCCCCATGTGACCGTAAATGTCAGCCCCGGCGGCGGCGGAGAGCGCCAGCGTGATGCCGGATTCCAGGCCGGCCTGGGCGTCCGGACATTTCGCATCGGTCAGACCGGTGTTGACATAAACCGGAAATCCGTAATGCTTGCCCATCTGGGTCATGGCGACTCCGAAAATGGCCTGTTCCGGCCCGGCAAAGATCATCTGGGTCGTGCCCATGTCAAACGCATGGCAGATTCCGCCGTAACAGACCGGCATGCCCGGCCGGATCAACTGGGTGATGCAGACTCCCGCCAGAATTTCCGCGTTTTCCTGCGCCAGCGTCCCGGCAATCGTCGCCGGGGCGGAAATCCCCATCTGCGCCATCGGGCCGATCGGCACCGGCAGGTTCAGCCGGGCGGTCTCGAACAGCAGATCAATGCCGTTACCCGGAAACCGCAGCGGGCTGATCGGTTCGAAAAACGGATAAAACGCCGGATATTTCGCGGCTTCCGCTTCGCTGCCGCGCAATGCGATCAGCAGTTCGCCCAGATATTTCGCGGAAGTCCGGTCATGAAACCAGAACGTGACCGGCTTGGTGGTGTTTTTGAGCATTGCGGCAGCCACCGCCACGCAGCGCCACCGCACCGGCAGTTCATGCGGATCGGCCATTGAGCCGGGAATGTTGATATGCGGCAGCGCATCGGCCAGCCGGGTGGCGCTGACCACGTCGTTTAATGACGGATAACGGCGCTGTCCGCCGATCTCGTCCAGCCAGAGCGCCTCCCCGGCAATGCTGTTGAAATTGCGTTTGCCGAAGCCGAATTCAGCTTTCTTGTTCAAATCGCGGCCGTAAATGGTGAACTGTTTTCCGGCGCTGGCGATTGACGATTTGACCAGATGCGCCGGAATTTTCACGCGGCTGTTTTTGAAATCAACGTCCGCCCCGCTGTCCGCGAACCGGCCCAGCATTTCCGGATGCGGAATTTCGACACCGATTTCGGCCAATATTTTCAGCGATGCCTGATGAATCGTCTCAATCTGCGCCGGAATTAATACTGAAGTATGCATAAAATTTTCCTGTGATGTCGTTTATATTAGTTTTCCTGTCTTCCGCACTTTAGAACGTTAGAATTTCCCCTACCTCATTTCCGGCAGATACGGGGCTTGCAGCTTCAGCATGTAATCCATGAATTTTTCCGCCTTTAACGCCGAATTCGTCACCGGATCGGTCAGCAGCGCCTGCAACAGCAGCGACCTGGATTTCTCCTGATAAGCCATGACCATCAGCTTATGCACGGAA
>CAIJKT010001031.1 GCA_903821255.1 uncultured Lentisphaeria bacterium
CTGCTGTTTTGGGATGCCGGCGGATGATTCTTCAGAGGTTGCAACCGGCTCCGGAACTGGAGCGGTGCCGGCGGAATTCAGCCAGTCGTCGAGGGCAATGATTTTGATGTTGGCTTTTCTGGCTTTGTCCAGTTTGCCGCCGGAGGCGCTGATGTCAGCGGCAACCAGTAGCGACAACTCTTGAGTTACGGCGTCAACCGGCTCAAATCCCCGCCGGGCAGCCAGTTCTTCATAATAACTGCGCGGCTCCGGCATTTTGCCGGTGAAACATATTTTGGGTAGATTGGCGCCGCCGGCGCCCTTGGTCTGCTTTAAATCCACGCATTCCAGCAGTTCATCCAGAAAATCTTTTTGCGCGGCAAGTTCGCGGGAAATGGCTCCGGCGCGTTCCGGGCCGATCCCGTTGATTTCAGATAATTTTTCGATAGACAAACCCCTGAGTTCCTGAATAGTGTATCCGGTTAGAATCGCTTTGGCGACATTGACGCCGACATTCGGGATATTGAGCGCGGCCAGCACCTGGAAATCATTAACGCTGCGGGCCGATGCAATTTCGCGCAACAGATTAGAAGCGGACTTCTCTTTAAAACCCTCAAGCTTCAGGATATCGATCATGGTCAAGTTGAAGATGTCTTTAAGCGTGCGCACTCCCAGCACCTGCATCATCCGTCGGATATTGGGTTCGCCGAGACGCTCAATGCCGATATTTTTCACCGAGGCGCAAAGCCTCTGGACTAGCGTTTCGAAACAATCCGGGTTCAGGCAGCAGAGTTCCGGTCCGCTGCGCTGCAGCACCGTGTCGCAGCACGGACAGCGCTCAATCAGCGCGACTTTGCGGTTATCGCCGGGTTTAGCGCTGACGATATATGGAATGACATCGCCGGCGCGCTCCACCGTGACGGTATCGCCGATATGGATATCGCGATCAATGATATTCTGCGCATTATGCAGACTGGCGTGACGAATGGTGATACCGCCGATGTCCACCGGTTCAATCTCGGCGACCGGCGTCAGGCAGTTCTTGCCGAAACTCCACTGGACATTCAGCAGTGGACTTTCCCGGCGGATGCCGCTGAATTTAAAGGCGATCTGGCCGCGCGGATGATGGGCGGTATTGCCCAGCGAGTCGCTGTAGGCTGCATCCGCCAGTTTGATCACGATCCCGTCCATCGGATACGGCAGCGCTTCGATTTCGGCGACAATCCGCGGCCATTCCGCGTTCAGTTGCCTGAACGGAATTAAATATGAAATCATATCGTAGTCAACCAGCGTAAGTTTTGCCCGCTGGCGCAGCATGTCGGTAATATCCTTCAAGCCCATGATCCCGGCAACCGCGTTGCGGGAGTTTTTATAAGCGCCGCCGCCCTTCCGGACAATGTGCGAATAAATAGTTTTAAAATCATCGTCGCGGATGACTATTTCGCCGCGCACCGGACGGTTTAGAGCGCCCTTGTAATCCGTTGTTTCCAGTTCGATCAGCGGTATCTTATCCGAGATATTCTCCCCGGTTTCACCGTCGCCGCGGGTAGCCAGCGTGCCGTTGGCGAAATTCGCGGAAATACCGTCATATTTCGGCTGGATCCGCAGCATTTCGTCTTCGTTGCGGATATACTTGCCGGCCCATTCGAGCACTTCCTCCAGCGAATAAGCCTTGTCCAGCGACAGCATCGGCCTGGCATGGGTCACCTTGCCGGTACCGGCAACAACCGGCGCGTGAACCGCCAGCACCAGCGGATGCTCTGGATTGAGTTTTTCCAGCGCCCGCAGCAATTCGTCATAGCGCTCGTCGGGAATCTCCTGCTCGCCCTTTTCCCAGTAGCAGCGGTTATGATATTCAATCAGCCGGACCAGATCGGCTTCCGACAGTTTTTTAGCGTCAAAATTTATAAAAAAATCATCATTGGAACTCATTGCGTTCTCCTGCATTCGTTCAAACCGCAAGGTGCGGCATTGCCATTATACTGCAAATATATTTCACCCGGTTAAAAATTATTGATTTTAGGCCCGGTTCGGATGTTAATCAGTTTTTTTACTTTCATGTTTTTGGGCAATTCCTTTTTACCGGCCGGCGTATGCGACAGGTCCAGGAAGTCGAGAGTTTTGCCATCCAGCCATGAAATATCTTCAACCGGGCTGCCTTGAATATTAAGACTGGCAACCGGCATATCATGAATGATCGAAATATCCTTGATCTGAGTATTAATCAGGTTCAAAGTTTTTATTTGCAGGCCTTCGATGAAATCAAGGGTTTTCACCGGCATATTCACAATCGTCAAATATTCCAGACCGCTGTTCCCCAAATCCGGAATTGTATTTATATCCATTTCTCCGATGGTCAGATTATTGATTTTCAGCGAACCCAGCACATCCAGTTGGAGCACCGGACAATCGCGGATGACTAAACTGTTGAATGTCCGTCCTTTCAGCAAATCAAGGCTGTTAACGGAGGTGTTAATCAGCGCGAGTTCTTCCAATTGATTCAATGCAGGCAGAAAATTAATAGTTTTAAATTGAGGCTGGTCTTTTATCGTCAACGCATTCAATTGCCGGAAATCTTTCAAAACCGCATAATCCGCCAGTCCGGCGTTGGCCGCCAGGTATAATCTCCTGATTCTGGCATCAGTTTTGAAATTCAGATTACTGACCGCAGTATTTTTCAGATACAGGGTTTCAATGGTTGACGGCAGCAGGGCCGGGTCTTTATCGCCGAAATTCTTTCCATCCCAGTAAAGACCTTTTATCTTCAATTTTTTCAGAGAGTCGGTTTTAGCCTCGCTGTCAATGATCCAGAGGTTTTCCAGTTCCGTTTTGCCCAATTCCGCCAGATTCGCGATTTTGCAATTGCTGAAAGCCAGGTTCTGCACCGGCAACGCGCACAATGGCGATATGTCCTGCAATTTTTCCCCGATCAACTCAATCCCGGTCACCACCGTGGTCCTGCTCCTCAGCGAAATGATATTTCTGCGGTCGTTTTTCTGTTCAAAAAACTCAACATTCTCACTGGCCTTCCAGCCGGGGTTGAGCCGCTCCAGCTCGGAGGCGACAACAGCCCACTTTTCAGCAAAGGTCTTGTTCTGTTCATCAATCGTGATTTCCTGTGCGGAAAGCATCATCGCCGCATTGCTGAGCAACCCGGCGAACAACATAATCAATAATCTGATATTTGACTTCATTGCGTTATTTCTCCACCGGCAGAATCAGGCCGCTCATGATGATGTTCTGGCAGAATGTAAAAATGATAAATGTAGGAATAGCCGCAATAATCAGCGAGGATAAAATAATGCCGGTGCAACTGGTATTCTGAAGCTGATAAAGCCACGGCATCAGCGTCCACATATTCTGATCCTGACAGACCAGCATCGCCATCATGAAGTTAGAATACGCGGACAGAAAGGCATTCAGCGCGATAACCGCCAGAATAGGTTTGGACAGACTCATCGTAATTTCCCAGAATACCCTGAATTCGCCGGCACCGTCAATCTCCGCGCTTTCATAAATATCCTGCGGCAGCGAGTCAAAAAAGCCTTTGAGCAGGAAAATGGAATAACCGTTGGCCATGGCCGGCAGAATCAGCGCGGCAAAAGTATTGAGCAGCCCCATTTCACGGAGCAGCAGGAAGTTTGGAATCTGAGTCACCATCGGCGGAAATGCCATGGTCAGCATCAGGAACAGCAGCACCTTATATCTGGATGGCGGACGGTAACGGCTGAGCGCGTATGCCGCCAGCGGATTCACAATCAGTGAACAGAGAATGGCAATGCCGCAGTAAATGAAAGTATTCAGCACGCCGCGACCGTGAAGCAGAATATAATCCGCCACCGTGACAAAATTGCGTTTGATGAATTCCCAGGTAAGCGCGGTACGGTCTTTCATCAGGTAATAGCAATGATATTCCTGCTGCGGCGGGAAAATATCCAGCCAATCCCGGAATGAGGTGGCAAATTCTTTATTGACCGCGTTAATCGTGCC
>CAIJKT010001032.1 GCA_903821255.1 uncultured Lentisphaeria bacterium
CGGATTTCCATTATGAAATGTGCAATAAAGCAGCGGCATCAATATTATGCATGCCGGAGGAAGAGATTCTTAACAAGACTGATTTCGACATTTTTCCCAAGAATGTGGCTAAAATGCGCCGACAGAACGACATTGACGCCATTGTTGAAAATCAGACCATGGATTGCAAGGAAATTATCATTGATCACGCCGGGCAGGAGAAATGCCTGCGGACGATAAAACTGCCCGTGACCAGGGGCAATGCTAAATTTCTGCTTGAGATTGCCGTAGATATAACGGATACCAACAAACTATCCGAGGAATTAATCTCCAGTACAGAAAAATACCAGACCCTGATCGAGTCCGCGGATGACCGCATTGTGCTTTTTGATTTGGCAGGCAACATCCTGCTGGCCAATAACGCGTTTTATGATACCGTCGGCTACAGCCGTGAAGATAAATATATTGCAGACCATTTTAAATATATATTCCCGTCCGCGGAAAATCCGTTCAAGAAAATGATCGAAATGCTTATGACGGAAAACATGACCGTGGCGGAATATAAAATACCTGATAAAAACGGTAAAGAACTGAATATGCTTGCCAGGTTTGTATTGATTAAAAACAGAAATAATATACCGGATTCAGTACTTGGCGTGATCCGGGACATAACCGAATTGAAAGCCGTCCACCAGAAACTTATTGAAGCCAGGGAACAGGCGGAGAAAAGCGACAGGCTGAAATCGGCATTTCTCGCCAATATGTCTCATGAAATCAGAACCCCGATGAATGCTATCGTCGGCTTTGCCAATCTGCTGGCCGACTCCTCGGTGTCAGATCAGGAAAGACTCGACTATATCAACATCATCAATCAGAATTCCACCGAACTGCTTAATCTGATCTCCGATATCGTGGACATTTCCAAACTCGAAAGCAGGCAACTGGAAACACACAAAGTAAAACTATCCATCCAGCAGATTATGAATCAGCTTTATGGCGGATTTTCTAAAATTGCCAACACGGATATAAAACTGCTGAAAATAATCCCGGCCGGATTCGAAAATGTCTCGATTCACACTGACGAAAACCGCTTCGTCCAGATTTTCAGCAATCTGTTGAACAATTCGCTGAAATTCACCTCGAAGGGTTCGATTGAATACGGATTCTTCCCGCCGGAAAATAATTTTATCAAGTTTTTTGTCAAAGATACCGGGACTGGAATACCGCCGGAATTCAAAGATATCATTTTCGAACCATTCCGGCAGGCTGACGATTCCTACACCAGAAAATTCCGCGGCGCCGGACTGGGGCTGGCAATCTCCATGAATCTGGTCAAACTGCTTGGCGGCGACATCTGGTTCGAATCTGAAACCGGCAAGGGCACAATTTTCTATTTCACGCTGCCTCAAATGGAAGCCGCGGAATTACCGGCTGCCGCACCCGCAGCCCTGACAGCCGACTGGGTATCCGGCAATTTCAACTGGGACGGCAAAACAGTCCTGATTGTTGACGACAACGAAATATGTCTGCGCTATCTCGAAGCGATCATGCAGAACACAGGCTTTAAACTGCTGCGCGCCGAATCCGGCGTTAAAGCTGTCATGATGTGCAAAGAAGACCCGTCCATCGACATTGTGCTGATGGATATCCA
>CAIJKT010001033.1 GCA_903821255.1 uncultured Lentisphaeria bacterium
GGGGTATCGAAGGCCTCGAAGAGTGCGAATTAAGACTCAAAAGATCGCAATCCCGCAGGCGCGGGACGAGTGTCTTGCGGACGTATTTTTCCGTTCCTCCTTCCGGCGATGTGGGTATCGCCTGTCAGTCGGATCGAAAAAATCCAATCCACAATCCTGCTCGTCTATTTTTAAATTTTCAGCCGTGCAGAGTATAAGACGGAGTAAGTGAGGATTGTCAGAGTTGTCTGACTTTTTTGTAGAGCGCTGAACGTTCCTTGCGCATCATCTCGTAAACCGTGTTTAGCGGTATGCTCAGTTTGACGGCGAAAGATTCCAGCATGCGGCGCTCGGCGGAGGTAACTTTGCCGTCAGCCAGGCACATTAAAACCATGGCCCGGATAAATTCCCTGGCCGCCGCGCCTTCCGGCATGGAACATTCAAAAGTTCCGGCTTTTACTGAGTCAATTATCAGGGAAAGGCGCTCCTCTGATACTTTCTTGGACTGGGCAAAAGATTTTAGCAGTTCTGTTTCTTTGTCGTCAATTTCTCCGTCAGACATCATAATTACGGCGGCGCAGCCTAAAACGGCATCGGCGTCAATGCTGTCCAGCCTGACTTTGTCTGAGACTGCGGACGGCTGGCTGTATAGATTGTGCGTCACTTCTTCCATTTCGACTTGCGGATAGCCGGAGAACGGGCGGATATCGTCCAGCACCCAGTCCCGGCTGCCGTCATTAAGCGGTGTGCTGCAATATTCGCAGTACGGCTTGTCGTTTCTGACTTCAGGTGCGCCGCAGCCCGGGCAGTGAACACTGGACAGGATGTTTTTGTCCGAAGATTTAGCGCCTTTATTGCGGTTCAGAATGAATTCCTGGCTGAAAATAGTTGACAAATCCGGTTCCGGTTGAATCAGTCCCGGCACAATTTTTTCCGTCTGATGTCCGGACCAGCGGATTTTTACCCGCAGCCGGTCATATTCTTCAGTTTCAGACGCGTTGATTACATCTATGAGTTCAACTCCGCCTACAGCCGCATCGGCGTAATAACGATGTCTGCCGCTGCTTAGCGGAGTGAAAAAATCCTTATACTGATGCATGAATGCCGAATCCGCCAGCTTGATCAGATAGCGCTGATCTGCAAAGAATTGCGCCGCGATAAAACGATAGAAAATCACTGATGTGCGGTCTTCGATATGCCACGGATTGAACGACGGATCAACCGCCTGCAGCTTTTCTATTCCGGCAATTATCCGCGGCGGACGGTAGCTCCATTCGGATGCCTGGGTTATTTCTGTGAGTACCCAGTCATACTCTCCTGAGTTTACGATGGCGTGGCACGACTTGCATTCAGTACGGTCAAGTTTATCCAGCGGCGCGCCGCAGTTGGGACAGCAGCATTCAAATAACCCGGGCCGCCCGGCGGTTTTCGCGCCGGGGCGTCGCAACAGTGTCCAGAATTCAACGAACACTTCCGGTTCCGGAATTCCCGATAAGAGTTCATTATCCCGGCTGTTGATGTAAGTGTCGCAGGCTGATGCCCGGATCATGACATTTACCGAGTCGAAAAAACGGTCGGTGTCGATGCTGACGATTTGTGTTTCGAGAACATTGATTGAAGTCATCCGGTTGATGAGGCTTGAAGCCTTCATCATTTCCAGTTGCAGGCTGAACCGTTCAAAAATACCGTCGGAAACCAGATGCCTGACCGGGCGCATGTCCTGGCCCCCCCATGCTTCCTGAATCTGCACAAAACCGCCGGATATCCGGGCTTCCAGCGCTTCCCGCGAAAATTCCGGGTCGCGCTTCAGAATGGCATTTTCCGCGGCGTTCGCCGCTTCCTCGCTCTGCCGTTCAAAACTGCGCCGGATAGTGTTGGTGACATAGTTGTAACGGGTTTTTGCGGATAGCGTAATCAGGCATAAAATACCGACAACAATCAGCAACGTGATAAATGGATATTTTGAGATAAATATGAAGATAAGCCATGGAAAGTTATTGGTGCCGCCGTAATGTCCGGAACCGCTGTAATGATTTCCGCCGAAACTTCCACCACCGCTTGAATATCCGCCGCCGAAACTTCCACCGCCGCTTGAATGTCCGCCGCCACCGCCGAAACCGCCTCCGCCTCCCGCCCGCGCTGAAACATTCAGTGCAAAGCAGAAGAAAATCGATACCGTCAGGGTACTGATTAGAATAAAACAACGATATTTATTAATGATCTTCATACAGTAGTACTAAAAATCTTATATTCCTATGCTTGAAAGCATAATACATATCCTGTTGATTATTCTGACCAGCCGCGGATGGGAGACTTCAAACTCATCGACGGAAGTTTCCAGTTCCTTTAACGGAGTTTCCGTACTGACATCGACCGCAGTCAAAGCTTCAAACGCTTTTTGCGTGGAAGTTTCGGCGAGTTCCGCGATAGCTCTGGCTTTGGAACTGTCGGTTTTCTGGAGTTGCGCCAGCTCCAGTTTTAAATTGCCCATCAGCTCAAGCAATTCCGCCTTTTTGTTCCGGTCAAGCGCCGCGTTGTTCTGTATTTTTTCTTCTATTTTCTTAATGGTTTCTACGCCCATGATAAGTACTCCCATGTTTTGAGCTTATTATAACCATAATACATGCAAGATGCAAATGCGTTTCCAGTTATGTCGTCCGCTTTTATACACGAGGAGTTTAAAAAATATTTCAAAATGTTTTCAGAATCCTATTGACAAGATTAATAATTTGTTATATAATATTCCCATACGAAACGTTACGTAAGGAGTTTCTTAGGTCATTA
>CAIJKT010001034.1 GCA_903821255.1 uncultured Lentisphaeria bacterium
CCCCTCAGTTTTGATGCGTTGTCATACGCCATCTTGACTACACGGTTGTTTTTCAGCGGACTGTTGGTGCTATTCATCCAGTTAAGGATATTGCCTGCGGCATCGTAGACGGCGATACCGCCGCCTTCGTTGCGCATGTGTTCACGATAAAATTCATCCGTGCCGCGGGTGTCAAAGTTCATTGAAGCATTCAATGCCGGCTCGCCGGTGCCGCACCATATCTGATTATTCACCGGATCATAAGCTACGCAGGTCTGGTGACGGAATTTAATGTCGCTGCCGTCATAAGCTTTCTGATAGTCTGTGGTTTTCGCGGTGTCAGTATTTATTGCCAGCAGGCCGCCGTTATCCCGGTTCATCAGCCGTGACGGGAACGAACGGAAACAGGTGACAAAAGAGCCGGGCAGAAAACTCGCCTTGCGGTAAATGAACGGATAGTCACAGACCATATCGCCGTCTCCGTAAAAATCGTTATCCACAGGCATCGCGTCATATCCATATCCCGGACCATTAACGTCATTAAAAAAAGCGAACATCAAATCTTTAGCAACAGTATCCATGGTCGCGGCCAACTGCCTGGTGGTCGGATTCGCCGGAACTTGCACCAGTTCTATATTCCGCTTATTCAATTCGTTTTTCACCATAGCCGAAACGTGTTGATGCAGCGTAAGAAATTTGGGTTTACCTCCGTTTTTCTTGTACGATGTATACGCTGGGAACCCGGTGTCATCGATCATTTGCTTGATATTATTCATCCCTGATCCATCCAGCCGCGATACAATATAATAACCGAATTTTTTCGAGGAGAATTTCTTGTTAAGAATGTCCGTGTTGTAATAGTAAAAGTATTTATTCCGGCTGAAAATGTCCGGAATGCCGTAGTCTGCTGCGGACTCGGACAAATTGAACAAAACATAGACGTCAGTAAGATGATACAGGGCGTCTACGCTTGAGAATTCCGGACTTGCTGCATACATTGGAATGCCGCGCGTTAAGACAATATAGTTTATTTTGTCTGTCAGGTTGCTGGCTGCCATATGATTCTTTATGGCGTCAAGCAATGCTTTTTTTTCATCCTGGGTTGCCTGCCCGAATTCGCTGACTGCCCCCTGCTGGTCGGTCATGGAAACATGTACGACATTGCTCTCCGGAATTTGACGGGCAGTTTTAAAATACGTTCCGATTTCCACCGACGAAGGCGATTTGTCATTAATTACCAGCAATACATCATCGTATGACGGCAATGCATATAAATGTAATAAAGCAGTCATAACAATTAAAAATGCTATAAATTTGAACCACTTAATATTCATAATACTTTATCCCTATGTTACTGTCGCCGATTATTCATCGCGCATATTTTGCCCAATGCGGATTTGCTCATTCCGACGCAAGCCGAATTAGAGCCAATCCGCACATCGTACTGTAATTTGATTCTTTACACAGGAACCGGTGTTTACTTACTTGCGAAACCGCTAAGCGCCTTACTTATGCCGTTGACCATATCCTGATCCAAAGTCAACGATTTTTTGTCTTTTATCAAAAATACATAGTCGTAAAATTCTACTCTTTTACATTTTACCTTTTCTTTACCTTGAATGTCGGAAACGATTTTGAATTCTGTCAATATCCGTTCCGCGTTTTTGGGATCATAAATCGCAATTATCGGACTGAACTGGCAATCCTGGCAGACCGTCTTCGCCCATTTTGAATAGTTCTTCGCCAAGCTTACGGTATCTTCGAGACTGGATTCCGGGCCGCGGGTATGCCGGCTGACATATTTGCCGTGAAAGTCCACGGGATAACGATTAACCCAATCCGGCGCTTTACAACCCGGAGCGGAAATGGTGTAGCAGGCGGTTTTGATGTCCGGCGCCAGCTTCCTGCAGAGTTTCACCCATTCTTCCACAAAAGAAACCAGGCTTTCCTCCGCAAATTTTTCATTCACTTTGTCCTGTGTAATTTCCGGGTGCTTCGCCGCAAACTCTGCCTTTTGCTTCTGCGAATAGTCACAGTAACAGGAAGTTTCATAGCCGTCTTTATAGCGTATATAGTCCAGATAAAGTTCATCCGGATGATATTTATTGATGAGTTCTTCAGTGATTTTCATTGCTCTTGCCCTGACTGCCGGATGATCGGGACAATTAGCTCTGGACCATTTGGAATCAGCATCAATATCGCTGATTTTCATTTCGCCTTTTTGCAGCCTGGCATATTCTGCACTATTGATATTCGGGGCGTACTTATCCCACTCCCGGCTGCTTTGGAACGGAAATATAATCATGGAGACTTTCATTCCGCGCTTTCTGGCTTCTTCCACCATGCATCCAATCGGACTAAAGCCGTTCCGGCAATCTCTTTTTTCTTCAACAGTATCTATATCTGTCGGATAGAAATAGACTCCAGCCTTTGCGACAATCCCCACTTTATTGAATCCCATGCGTTTGCAGTTGTCCATAACTGTGCTGATTATTTCCGGCGAACTCAGCCCGACCGGATTGACGCCGGAAACCAGCCAGTAGCTGGGCAGCCAGATCATCGCTTCATCAAATTTTGGAGCAGGCAGATTGCGATATTTGGCCAATTCCCTATCGTTTGACTGAGAGTCGAATTTCCTGGTTTCAGCCAGCAGTACGGACTCAGTAGTTTTCATCGGAACGTCATACTTCGGTTGAGCTCCAGCCCATTTTACTGAATTCAGCAGCAGTCTTTTATCGGTTTCAGGCAGCGGTCCGGTTTTATCTTGCCAATACAACCCCATCGGAAAGCCGATTTGTACAATCCGTCCGCGCGATACTTCACCAGCCACAACCATTGCCTTGCCAAGTTTATCTGTTGCCAGGATTTTTCCGGTTTCTCCTGGAATTATTTCCATATGATCGTATTGATGGGCAAACCTGGCAGGCATTTCCGCCATTACCGGATGCGAAGCATCAGTTACATCAAAGCCATCTTCCAGATTCCGCTTTTGCGACGTTCCGATCATCGGGAATAATTTGTAAGTACTGAAGATGCCATTGAATCCGACCGCGTTATGCCCCAAAACGAGTCCGCCGCCGCAATCCACATAATTGGTTAGAGTTTTGATCCAATCCGTGCCTTTGATACCGCGGTCAGCATCACTGACATCTTTTTTCGCGAGTTTTTTCACCGTGTAAATGACAATCGTATCATACTTCTTCAAAGTATCTGTTGCAAGATTATCAATAGTTTCAACTTTAATTCCCGGCTCATTTTTCAATGCTTCGCAAATATAATTGATGCCGTATTGGCTGAATTCCGGCCCATTGTCATACACCGCGATCCTAATATCATTGCCGCTTCGCGGAATCGCCGGATATGCGGCTTCATCACAAATACCCGATAACCATGAACAGCCCAACATTGCACTCATCAGACAAATCTTTATTGCACGTCGAATCATTTAGTTTCTTTTCCTTTTCTTAGTAGTTTTTATAATATACGCCGGGTATTATTCTCGCATCACGATCATAATCCCGGTAAATGCCTGGGGTGCGGATAAGTGAATTCAGTTCCCGACGGCGACTGTCCGGGCGTATAATACCAGGGATACACGCCAAGGTGATAATCGCGTCCTTCTATCAGAAAATCGACCGAATATAGTAGATATTCGTACAGAGACCCGCCGTAACTCGGATAATGTCCGCCGTTATTGACAGCGACCTGGTTATAGAGATTCCCGTTTATGAATAAATCACCGGCACATTTGGCCGACGTTTCATATCCTGTATGACCGTACCCCAAATCAACACCGCTCTTCCAGCCAATCTGATAAAGAACCGGGTAATTAGCCGGATAACCCGGGGTAGCGGCCTGTTGTTCAATCTGTATCCATACATCAAAACGGAAACCGCCGATAGTGTTGTCGCGGACATACCCTTCGCCGCCCCGAATTGCGATGGCTTTCTCGCTTAACCGTTTATTATAATAATTATTGGCAAAAGTATAATTGGAGCCTAATGCATAAGTCACATAGTTATCCCATCCGGCCGGAGCTGAACCGGGATAAGTATTGAGAGCAACGCCAAAAATATCAACATTGCACTTGATCGTATTTTGATAAATATCAAATGCGCGGACGCTGTAGTCATTTCCAAAAGCGCCTGCCCCGTGGGCGTCAACCGCCTGCCCCCATAGATTGTCTTCAACATCATTATAGCGGAAACAGTATGCCCCGCCCTGTCCGGCGGCAATTGCATGGCGATGTTTAGAAAAATAATTATCCTCAACATATATCATGTTTTCAGTTCCGATGCCCGTACTGCCGCGCCATGCGGCATGCTGGCCGCTGTAAACGACAACTCCATAGCCCAGCGTAGTACCTCCTGTGCTGACGGCATACGGACACATTTTTATATTGTGGATGAAGTTATTTTTGCGGATCAGTCCTTGCGAGGTGTAATCATAGTGATCAACTCTGATTGCGGCATACCCGAAATATTCAAATTTGCAGTCAGTAATAACAAAATTTGTACTTTCGAAAGCCCAAACGCCGATATCGCATGCGGAGGAGCCGTCGCCGCCGATAAAACGGTTTGCATCAGGCGAAGGCGTCTTACTCTTAAAGTGAATTCCAGAAATGACAGCTCCGTCGCCGCTTGTCGTGCCGTCCGAAGTCGGTATGTTATTAAGCCTGATCATATACATCCAGGATTCCAGGGTGGCATCCGTCAAATTTGCGGAATCATCCCGGTACAACAGCGTCCCCCCGTTCGTCTCATCCTGCCCCATTCCCTTGAGATAAATGCGTTTACCAATATCCACATACTGACTGAGCACAAAGCTTCCGGCAGGAAGCTGTACAGTATCCCCGGCGCTGGCTGCCGAAATTGCGTTTACCAGATTTGCGCGAATATCGTTGCCATTACCAGGGTTCACAACATTATGAGTGTCTGCGCCAACAAACAGCGGACTGAAGAATAACAACATTAAAGTCCAAGCAACAACTGATTTGATATGATCTTTCATTTTGCCGTCAACTCCTTTAACGATTATGATTGTTTAAAACACTTCATCCAGCTTCATCTCGTGGCTGCAAACTTCAAAACTACTCCTTATCTTTTAATGCAGAAAGATGTACAATAATTGCAACCCGCAACTTATTTTCTTCTTGCCCGGCCCGGATTGTCATCAGTGTAAAACGCCCATCTTATGTAATAATCAATAAATGTAACTGCCGGATCAACGCTGCCGTTAGCCGAACTGGAGTGCCCGTCCAGCCACAACAAATTCAGCGCTTGCCTGCCATTGTGCCGCTTTACCGGACCATAGGTAGTTCCAGATTGTGCGAAATTACAATTGTTAGTGTCTGTCAGATAGGCGATTTTGCTTAATGAGACTCTTAAACTGGTCGCTTTCTTCGACCAGTAGAGTCCGGAGAGGTAGTCAGCACAATTTACGGTGTCTGTCTGCATTGTGGCGTATGTAAGCCCGTTTAGCCATGGGTCCCACTTCCAGGCCAAGGTTTCACCGGCAGCGCTGGCACAATAGAAGAATTTATTCGCCAGCATCCGTTGCTGATTGATGTCAACGACCGCTTTCCCGTTCAATTCATCCATTAATAAACTGGCCCATATATCACGACCGTTGCCGGCGGGATAATAGTCGCGCCAATTGCCCAGATACATGGATAATGCGGTTCCCATCTGCTTCTGGTTGTTCATGCAATTGGCTGTCTTCGCTTTCTCCCTCGCC
Source organism: uncultured Lentisphaeria bacterium (assembly GCA_903821255.1). The sequence goes on from CAIJKT010001034.1 coordinate 5,716, forward strand.
TTATTCAGCGCCGGAAGCAACATTGAAGCCAATATTGCGATAATAGCGATTACAACCAAGAGCTCGATAAGAGTGAATCTTCCTAATCTGCGATTTACCTTTTTCTTTAACATTTCAAACCTCCATTTTATAAGTTAGTTAATTTTACACATCTCAAGACTGTTTATTTCAGAATCCTTTTCTGCTCGTGTATTTGTTTTACTTATGACCGCGGTATTTTTCATTTCCGGGCGCAAAGTTATCCTGACCGGAGCGGAAATCTTGCCGGAAATCAGTTCCATCAGTTTTTCCGCAGCAATTCTTCCAAGCTTTTCGGATTTAATTTCAATTATCGGACAATTCAGATAAGTTCCGCAACCGGAAGTGTTGCTGACAATTTCGCACTTTTCCGCAAAATTATCGCCCCATTTGGACTTCAATGCAGCAACAACATCCCAAACGCACCACCCGAATGCAAAACATGCGGTAAAGTCTATTTCAAACCGCAACATTTTCTTGATGTCCCCAGTAATTTCTGACGGGTTGTCAAGAATCAACTTGTTATCATATTTAAGATTTTTATCAGCAAAGGCTCTTTTAAATCCATCAAGACGCAGTTGCGAGGTCCAGATGTCGTCATTTTTTATGAAAATAATATTTTTATGCCCTCTGGCAAGCAGATACTCGGCAACCACATAACCAATATGAAAATAGTCGTTCATTATATTATTTACGCTATTGTCTGCGGGCTGATGCCCGATGCATACTACCGGCAGTCCGGAATCCTGAAGCAGATGAATAAGCTTGGTCCTTTCAGGGAATGGATGCACCCAGACGATGCCGTCCAGATTCAACAATTGAATTTCCCTGGCCGCCTGCTCGTCGTCATGCACCATCTGAAGAATTCTAACACTGCCAAAATCATCGGTAATAACTTTTCCTGCCGCGCTTATGATCGGCCAAAAATAGTCCTCATACGTTACTTGCTTACCACTACCTACAATTATGCCAATGGAAAGGTTGCTGCCGGGAATTTCATGTCTGGAAAACATTTTCGGATTGGTGAATGTGCCCAATCCTTTGCGGATGACCAGATAGCCTTCCGCGACCAGCTCGTTAAGCGCCTTTCTTACAGTAGGACGGCTTACATTATATATTTTACATAATTCACGCTCCGACAGCAATTTGACTTCTTTGCCAGAATTGCTGTACGAAAGATCATATGCATATTGCCTGATCAAAAATGCTGATCCGGTAGACATCTTCTTAAACTCCTGTTGATGCTAAATACAACACCCTTAAACTTACCACTACTTACCACCAATAACCATATTATACCGCTAAGGTTCATTTCTGTCAATAGCCTTCTTAATAATTTCAGCAAAAAAGAATGAAACTAAAATTTAAAAATTGAAGAAGTCCAACAGCCGTCGTGTCACCAGTTGCTCGATGAATAGTCACCGGCGCGAGGCGCTTTCCTTATTTTTCGATTGTAACGGGGGATATGGGTGACCAAC
>CAIJKT010001035.1 GCA_903821255.1 uncultured Lentisphaeria bacterium
GAACTGGAACAGGTGCGGCTGGCGGATATCAACATGCCGGTTTTCATTGAAACCCTGACCTGTCACGGCGGCTGCATCCAGGGGCCGTGCACCGAGCATGCCGCATCCGGGCTGACGGCAAGATTGCGGATACTCGAAAATGTAAAAATACCGGCCAATATACACCGGCCGGCCGCATGCGGCATTGGCGCGGAATTTCCCGTCAACGCGGTGATCGACGCGCCTGCCGGAATGCATGAAATAACGCTGGCGCTGAAGAGCATCGGCAAAAACTGCCGGGAGGACGAACTGAACTGCGGCGGCTGCGGTTATGAAACATGCAGAAATTTTGCCCTCGCTTTGCTTAATGCGAAAGCGGAGGCGCCGATGTGTGTTTCGTATCTGCGCAAACAGGCGCAGAAGAAAGCGAACGCCCTGCTGCGCACTATCCCGTCGGGGGTGGTGATTGTTGACCGGGATTTGCGGATAATTGAATGCAACCGGCGTTTCGCGGAAATCTTCGGCGAATCCAATCTGCTGGCGTTTGACGCGGTGCCCGGGATGGCCGGCGCGGATGTCAGGCGCATCGTGCCGTTCTCCAATTATTTCTCGACCTGTCTGAGCAACGGCGAGGACATCCGGCTTGAATCGCTGCATTTTGAAGACCGGCTGCTTGGCGTGACCGTGTTCAGCATTGAAGCGGAAGAGGCCGCCGGCGCGATAATCACCGATGTCACGGGCACGGAACTCCGCCGCGAGGAGATTGCGGAACGCGCCCGCGAAGTGATCACGAAAAATCTCGCCGCAGTCCAGGACATTGCCTGCAAACTCGGCGAAAATATGGCGGAAACCGAGATTCTGCTGCGTTCCATCAGCGAAAATTATGCGGCGACAAAATTAGCGCCGGGAGGAAAAACCGCACGATGAACGAAACCGCAATATTATTTGCCGACATCGGCTGCAGCCAGTGCAATAAGCACGGGCAGAAAATCTGCGGGGACGTATTCAAGTTCCGCAGAATTTCTGAAGAAAACCGGGTTATTGCGGCGTTGTCGGACGGGCTCGGCAGCGGAATCAAGGCCAATATCCTGGCGAATATGACGGTGTCGATGGCGTTGAAATTCATGAGCGCCAATATGGAAATGACCCGTTCCGCCGAGATCATGATGGAAGCGCTGCCGCTCTGCCGCGAACTGGAAATCGGCTATGCCACTTTCTCGCTGATTGATATAATGCTGGATGGAACGGTGAAGATGGTGGAGATGGGCAATCCGGAATTTATCGCATTCTGCGCCGGAGAGAATTTCACTCCGGCAAATACGAATAACGCGGCGGTTAAGTGCGGCGAACAGACTTTGCGGATTTGCGAATTCGCGGTTAAACAGCATGACCGGCTGGTGCTGCTGTCGGACGGCATCAGCCAGACCGGCGCCGGCACCGATCAGACACCGGCGGGCTGGGGCGTCAGCGGCTGCCGTCAGTTTCTGACCGGCATCGTCAGCGCCAACCCGGAAGTGACCGCGCTGGAACTGGCGGAACAGATGATCCGCGAGGCGCTGCGGCGCGAACCGGCGTATCGCGCCGGCGACGACATGACCTGCGCGGTGATTCATTTCCGCCAGCCGCGCCGGCTGATGCTGGTCACCGGGCCGCCGTTCGACCCGGCCAAAGATGCGGTCATCGCCCGGAATGTCGCGGAATTTGCGGGCGGAAAAGTCATTTGCGGCGGAACCACTGCCGGAATCATCGCACGGGAACTGGAGCGGGAACTCAGCATTCCGGCGAACGGCGCCAAAGACGGTCTGCCGCCGTGCTCGGCGCTACCGGGCATCGACCTGGTGACCGAGGGCATCTACACGCTGACCAGAGCCGCGCAATATCTGGAAGGCAATTTTGACGAAATCAGGAATAATGCCGCGGGGCAACTGGCAAAATTGCTGATTTGCAATGACATCATTGAATTTCACGTCGGCACGCGCATAAACCAGGCGCACCAGGACCCGAATCTGCCGATTGAGCTGGAGATCAGAAGAAGCATTATCAAGCGGATTGCCGCGACCCTGCAAAAAAAGTATTACAAGAATGTAATCATCAAATATTTTTAAAAATGAGGTGTCAGTATGAACGGAACAATTGAAGAAAAACAGGATATGGCGGCGGTTGACCGCATCCTGGCGGAGAACCGCCACAGCAAGGCCAGACTGATCGCCATCCTGCAGGCGATACAGGAGGAATACCGCTATTTGTCGGAAGGCGTCATCGGCTATGTCGCCGGCATGCTGAAACTGCCGCCGGCCCAGGTGTACGGCGTGGCGACTTTTTACGCGCACTTTTCACTGGAGCCCAAGGGCAGACACATTTTCCGCCTCTGCGACGGCACCGCCTGCCACGTAAAAAAATCCCACGGCATTCTCAATGCGCTTTATCAGCGGCTGGGCCTGTCGCCGGAAAAGAAAACCACTGACGACATGATGTTCACCGTTGAAACCGTCAGTTGTCTCGGGGCCTGCGGCCTCGCGCCGGTCATGATCGTTGACGGCGAAGTCTACGGTCAGGTCCGACCGGAACAGGCGGTGGAAATCATCGAGACCATCATCGCCGCTGAAAAAAATAATCAGGCACAGGCATAGGAGAAAACAGCCATGAATAATAAAATTGAAACCATTGACCTTGAAAAGACTTCCGGCGAATATGCCGCCGCGGCTGCCGCGGTTAAATGCCGTCTCATTCTCTGCGCCGGCACCGGCTGCGTGGCCAACGGCGCGCTGGCCGTGCGCGAGGCGCTGGCAAAGGCGCTCGAAACCGCCGGACTGAATGTCAAACTGGAGCTTTCCGCTCATGACGACACCCGGGACGTTCACTATATTTCCCGGAGCGGCTGCCAGGGGTTCTGCCAGATGGGGCCGCTGCTGCATATCGAACCGGCGGGCATCCTTTACACCAGAGTCAAAGTCAGCGATGTCACGGAAATCGTCAACACCACGCTGCTCAGCGGAGAGCTTATTGAACGCCTGCTCTATCTTGACCCGGTCACCGGCAAACGCTGCAAAGGCGATGAGGAAATCTCGTTCTACAACCGGCAGCGCCGGGTGGTGCTTAAAAATTGCATGATCGAACCGGACAGCATCGCGGAATACATTCATCGCGGCGGCTACTTCGGGGCGCGTACCGCAATCACCGCCATGACCAGCCAGGACGTCTGTCAGAAGATCCTTGACGCCGGACTGCGCGGACGCGGCGGCGGCGGCTTCCCCACCGGCAGAAAATGGCAGATTACGCTGGCGGCGGAGAATAATAAAAAATACATTGTCTGCAACGGCGACGAGGGCGATCCCGGCGCGTTTATGGACCGTTCCGTCATGGAAGGCAATCCCCACGGCGTGATTGAAGGCATGCTCATCGCCGGCAAAGCCGTCGGCGCCGATGAAGGCTACGTCTACGTCAGGGCGGAATATCCGCTGGCCGTGAAGCGCATCCGCGGCGCAGTCGATGCCGCGGCGGCCGTCGGCCTGCTCGGCAATAATCTTTTCGGGACTGAATTCAATTTCAAACTGCACGTGATGGAGGGGGCCGGAGCGTTTGTCTGCGGCGAAGAAACCGCCCTGCTGGCGTCGATTGAAGGCAAGCGCGGCATGCCCATGCCCAAACCGCCCTATCCCGCGCATAAAGGCCTGTGGGGCAAACCCACGGTCATCAACAACGTTGAAACCTTGGCGTCGGTTCCGACCATCATCCGGGAAGGCGCGGAAAAATACCGCTCCGTCGGCACGCTGAACTCGCCCGGCACTAAAACTTTCGCGCTCACCGGCCACGTCGCCAATACCGGACTTATCGAAGTGCCGTTCGGGGCGACCCTCCGGGAGATTGTCAATAATATCGGCGGCGGAGTCATCGACAACGACGGCAAAGTAACCGGCGAAGGCTTCAAGTCCGTCCAGATCGGCGGCCCGTCCGGCGGCTGCCTGACCCCGGCCATGCGGGATATGCCGCTGGATTTTGATTCGCTCAAAAACGTCGGCGCCATGGTCGGCTCCGGCGGACTGGTGGTGATGAACAACCAAACCTGCATGGTCCGGATCGCCAGATTTTTCATGCAGTTCACGCAGAACGAATCCTGCGGCAAATGCGTCCCCTGCCGCGAAGGCACCCGCCAGATGCTGGCGCTGCTGGACGACATCATCGACGGCAAGGCCGACGCGCAGACGCTGGAACTGCTGGAGCAGACCGCCAGGGCCGTTAAAATCGGCTCACTGTGCGGCCTGGGCAAGACCGCGCCGAACCCGGTGCTGTCCACAATGAACTATTTCCGCAAAGAGTACGAGGAACATGTTTTCAACAAGTGCTGCCCGACCGGGGAATGCACCGCATTGACCCCGCTGAAGATCGTCGCGGATAAATGCAAAGGCTGCACCGCATGCGTCAGAATATGTCCCGTCGGCGCGATTGCCGGAGAGAAAAAACAGCCGCACCGGATTGACGCCAGTATCTGCATAAAATGCGGTGCATGCAAAAGTGTCTGCAAATTTAAAGCGATAGCATAACAGGAGGAAACCAGTATGGAAACTGAAAATAAATTCATTACCGTAAACGGGATCGAAGTAAAAATCAGCGGCGAACGCAATCTGCTGGAACTGATCCGCAAAGCCGGCATCGAAATCCCGACATTCTGCTACCATTCCGAACTGAGCATCTACGGTGCCTGCCGCTTGTGCCTGGTGGATATTGAAGGCCGCGGCGTCGTCGCCTCCTGTTCGGCCCCGCCGGAACCCGGCATGGTCATCCGCACCGATACTAAAGAAATACGGGAAATGCGCAAAATCAATATTGAACTGCTGCTGGCGAACCATAACCGGGAATGCCCGTCCTGCGTCCGCAGTTCGAGCTGCGCGCTCCAGGACATCGCCCGGCGGCTCGGCGTCGGCGACATCCGCTATAAACAGCGCACGAAAATGCAGAAAATCGATAAATCCTCGCCATCGCTGGAACGCGACCCGAACAAGTGCATCCTGTGCGGCGACTGCGTCCGCGTCTGCAAAGAGGTGCAGGGAATCGGCGCGATTGATTTCGCGTTTCGCGGC
>CAIJKT010001036.1 GCA_903821255.1 uncultured Lentisphaeria bacterium
GTATTTCAAACCAATGGGCGCGGTTAATTTCGGAATGTCCGGTGATCTGACCGGGCATCTGCTCTGGCGCATCACAGACGGAGAGCAACTGAAAATCAATCCAAAGATAATTGTGTTGCTTATCGGCACTAATAATCTGCATGGAGCCGCTCCTTGCTCCGCAACGCAGGTAGCGGAAGGAATAAAAGTGATCATTGACATTATCAGAAAAAAATCGCCGGACAGCAAAGTCTTATTGCTGGGAATATTACCGCGCAGTTGGGATGAGGCGGCAGTGAAGAAAGTCGGGGAAATTAATTCTATTATCACCGGATATGCCGACAACAAACAAGTCTTCTACTTTGACGCAGGCCCGGCTCTACTGGACAAAGACGGTAAGGTAAGCAAAGAAATTTTCCGGGATGGAATACATTTGTCGCCGCATGGATATGAGCTTTTCGCCCAAGTGCTATTACCGGGAATTAAAAAGCTTTCACCAGAGTCCCAAGCACAAAAACTTAATTTAAGTGAGAAGAAATGAGATCATCTTTTTTAATAGTAATAGTCTTTTTGTGTCTTATTTGTTGCCAGGCGGCTGAATTACCACTCTGGGATAACGGCAAAACCGAATACATCATCGTCGCCGGCGATAAAAACGGCGATTTTGACAGCTTTGCGGCAAAAGAACTAAAAGAGCACTTAGACAAAAGTTCCGGACTGAGCTTTAAAACTATAAATGCCGTATCGCCGGATGTAAATAAATATAAAAAGCGTATTTTTGTCGGAGACTCTGATTGCGTCCGTACAATCTTAGGCACAAATGGAATCAAAAACTTAAAAAATCAGCAATCACTGGTAACCGCCAAAGGTGACGATATTATTCTTATTGGCGGTGGTGAGCGCGGCACCACCTACGCCGTGTATGACTTTTTAGAGGATGAGATTGGGTGCCGCTGGTTTGCGCCGGCTCCTGATGGCACATATATCCCTGAATATTCTAAAAAATCTATATCAGGCAAAACAATTACTAAACAGCCGGCTTATTCCGGGTTTCGCGGCATACATACACTGGCCGATTATCCCGATGAATTTTCTGTTCCTTTTCTTTATCGCAATCGCGGGAATTGCGGGGGACGCATTGATGGGCGCAAAGTTTCCGGGATGACGGCTGAATTTAAGTTAAGGGACATGGGGCACGGCTTTTTTCTGTATATGCCGCCAGACGATAAATACAAAAATTATTACCAGTGGAAGGAACCCAAAACTTATTTTTCTGAACATCCGGAATATTACAGCATGGATAAAAGCGGCAAACGCACCAAAGACGGACAACTGTGTTTTGCCAATAAAGAACTGCGCAAAGAATTCACCCGCAGAATTATAGAAAGAGCAAGTTCTTACGATTATAAAGGTGTTTTCACCATCGGAGCCAATGATTGGCCGGGTAATTACTGCTACTGTCCCGAGTGCCGGAAATTGGAGGCTAAATACGGTTGCATAGGTGGACCTTTATACGATTATATTCTGGAATTATGCCTCTATTTAAAATATAATTATCCTGGAATTGTCATTTCCACCTTGGCCTATCGCAAGGCACAAAGCGAAGTACCTCCAAAAAATATTCTCCGCATGCCGGATAATTGGCTCTGCGATTTTGCCCCGATTGACGACAGCGAAACTCAGCCTTTAGATGGTACGCAAAATCAGGGAACTCTTAAAAATCTGCAGGATTGGCACAAAATCGCCAATAATATCAGCTACTGGTTTTATATCTGTATTCCTCAGCCTTATGGCGTATGCAAACGTATTCAGCGTGATTTACAGATAGCCAATCAAAGCGGAGTACAAAATATGGCGCTTTGCGGCAGCGGCAGCGTGGAAGTCTTTGAACTTCAGCAATATTTGTTTATGAAACTAATGCAAAATCCTGATATGGATGTAAAAAAGGCGATTGCAGAATATACAGATTATCGCTACGGAGCCGCCGCTCCATTGATGCGTGAATACATCGAAGAATTGGAAGCGTTGTGGGGAAAATCCAACGCATTCATTGCGTGGGATTCCCGCCCTACCGCAATACCATATGCCGCAGTTGAAAAAATATTGCAATGGGAGAAAAACTACGACAAAATGCTGGAGTTGACCAAAGATTCTCCGGTGCATAATAAAAATATACGCATCGCCCGTATCGGATTGGATGTATTTTTAGTAAGCAAGCTTGCCGGTAAACCCAATGCCATTGATTTAAATCCGATCATTAAACGCAGTCTAGATTTATTACGCGAAATAGTAAGCGTGCAACGTATCGGTAAATGGAATGCCAATATTTATCGGACAATTTTAGAGGACGGAGAATTGTATTCCAAGTTAAAAGACAAATCTTTACCTCCTGAATTAAAAAATCCCAAACCGGAAAAGGTCCAGCGCCTTTTGGTCAAAGGTAATTTTAAAGATCCGGATTCATCCGCCGGTTCTGTAGTCAAAACATTGCTCGATAAAAGTACTGGCGTAGCTGTTGAAAAAGGCAAGGGGATTCCCTACGGTTACTATGACCGCCAAGGTAAAAAGTTTGATATGCAGGGTAAAATTGAATTCAAAGATATTGTACTTGGCAAATATAAGCTATACTATCTTGGGCGGACGATGATTTCCAATGACAGCATTATTTGGATTGGTTCCTGGTTTCACCCCTATAGTATCGGACGCTTTTCTCAGGTCGGTAACGAAAAGTTAAAGTATGATATCTATGCTAATCTTAAATTTTCAGGTCCATCTTTCGGATCCAATGACAGCGACAAAGACGCAGTATATAAAGATCAGTTATTTATTGTGGAAGTAAGTGAATAATGTTAAAGATTTTTCATATTGATGGTAATTTTGCTCTTTGGCGACAGGATACGATTAAAAAACTTTTAACTGATGTCGCCCATATGGGTTATAACACCATTTTGTGGGAGCTTGAAAACCAGGTACAACTTGACACGCTAAAAAGTGCGAATCTGCCGGAGGCAATGAGCAAGAGTGAATTTAAAAAGTTGCTTAATTTCGCATCATCGCTAAAACTGGAAGCAATCCCGGCACTGCAAACGATGGGACATGCAGAATATGTATTGCTGAATCCAGATTTTTTTAAATTCAGGGAAAATCCGGCAAGACATGATTGTTACTGTACGTCTGAACCGGATGTTAGAAAATTCTTAAAATCGCTGATTGACGAATATTTATCAATCTTTGGTGAGGTTAGATTTTTTCACTTAGGAGGTGATGAGGTTTATGAATTTGGTTCTTGTCCGGCTTGCAAACAAAGGATCGCCAAGGTCGGACATAATAAATTTTATTATGAACACCTTGAGGAAATCAGCGATACGTTGTTTCAAAAAAATATTCGTCCCGGAATATGGGGTGATATGATGTTGTCGCATTATGAAGATATAATCAATGTATCTAAAAAATTTGTAATCTGGGATTGGAATTATTGGCATGGCTCCGAAAAATTAATTAACAGCGACGAAATAATAGAAAAATTTCCTGAATTAAAAAATAAAAGCGGTAAAGTCAATGGTTTTTATACTGTTGACTTATTGCAAAATAATGGATTTGAAGTCATTCGCTGCTGCGCAAGCCGCAGTGCCGGTGATCATGTGTTTTTGCCATCATACAAGATACATGCCGATAATATTTTAGGCACGGTAAAATTGGCAAAAAATCGTGATTTGCTTGGTATATGTATGACCAGTTGGTCTTTGCGTTTAATCAATTATCAAATGCAAATGCCACTCGTTAATTTGTTATGCAATGCGTTGAATTCCCGGCAAGCAAGATCGAAAACAATACAAATGCGTCAGTATGAAACGTATTTTGGCGTTGCCGGGGCAAAGCATTTTTACCGTTTTACAGACAAACGGCTTGAATATCATCCCTTCAATATCACCAACCGCATCGGATTGCAATGGAATAATTTAAAAGATCAACTGCCGGCGCCCGCGGATTTGATTGAACAAAATATCAAGCAATACAAAAAAGACCCGGCAAGGTGGGCGGATCGTTACGAACAATTGGCGAAAGCAAAAAATCAAATGCAACTTTTTAAGTCAAATTTAGTCAAAACTTTAAATGTTGCAGAGCATAATAAGAAATTGTTGTCCGCATATCTGGAAGCAACCCAATATTCAATCATCTATCTTGACGTCATTGAGGCGGTTTTAAAAAAATCGGATAATTCGGCTTTTGATATTGCCAAAGTAGAAGCGCAATTAAAACAATTAAAAACATATTCTTATAATTTATTTTTGCGAGAACAAGCCGAGATATCAGCAAAGACAAAAATAAATATTCTTTGGAATCCATTGATAACATATTTTAATCTGGATACACTAAAATCAATATGAACTTTCTCTTAAAATAATTTTACAAAAATTAGAAACGTAAACTTATGGATTATGAAATGTTCCGCGTCTTGCAATTAACTAAAACTATTTAGGAACTTAATCAATGAACATTGTCTTGATGAACTGCGGAACATTGCGGATTATACCGCGCAAAAATCAAAGAAATTAATGCGATAACTGCCTGGCATAAACGTGACAGACAAAAATGAAAAAATAGTACGCAATTTTATCAATAAAAAAACAATAACAGTGAGAAACAAAAGGAGGACTACTGGAACAAACGATTCTAATTTGAGTAATAAACATAAGGAGAACAGGGAATGAAAAATATTTCAAAAAATCAATTTTTAACAAGCACTAAACTATTAATAGACAGTTATCAAACGCTTTACTGTCGTGTTATTTTACTAGTGATAGTAGTTGCCATGGGAATGCTGGAAGCATCTGCGAATGCTGCCACTTACTACGTTGCTACCAACGGAAATGACTCTTATTCCCAAGCGCAGGCACAGAGTACTAGCACTCCTTGGAAAACCATACAGCATGCAGCTGTCAACATGTCTGCCGGAGATACTTGTTCGATCAGAGCCGGTACATACCGCGAAACGGTGGCTCCAGCCAACAGCGGTAATTCCGCATTGCCCATAACATTTCAGGCTTACGGCGATGGTGATGTCGTAATCAGCGGCACGGACACATTGCCCGTTTCCGGTCAGTCATGGACCTTGGAAAGCACCAATATTTATTATACTTACATGGACTGGACTCTGAATGACGGCAATCAGGTTTTCGTAAATCAGGCGATGGTACCCGAAGCTCGTTGGCCGAATGCTGGAGCCACCTACCCCTGGCAAAACAGTTCTATCAATCCGTCTCCCGATTGGGCTTATGTGGACACTGCCGGCTACGATAATAATAATCAAAATGGCTGGCTGACGGATACCCAACTTCCCTCACGTCCTGACGGTTATTGGAACGGTTGCAAACTTTACATAATTGCGGGTGCCGCATGGAACATGTCCGTTCCGACCGTGACCAACTATGTTAATGCCACTAAAAAATTAACTACCAATCATGCGGGGTCAGGATCAACCGCGATAACCGCAGGCGACGAGTACTATCTCGCAGGTAAAAAGGAAGAAATGGACAGCAACGGAGAATGGTTTTACGATACTGCCAACTCTCGACTGTACCTTTATGCCACCGGTTCTCCGTCCGGCGTGGAAGCAAAGAGGCGGAACTATGGCTTCGATCTCACAGGTAAATCTTACATAACGTTGACAAGCCTGCATTTCTTCGCCTGCACGATCAACACTAGCAGTTCATCGCATTGCATCTTTGACGGTCTACTCATGCAATACATGAATCACAACCGTACTTCTGCCTATGGCCTCACACTGACAGACTATTCTGTGCTGCGCAACAGTGAATTGTCCTTTTGCTCAGGCGGTCTTATCCTGTTGTCTGGTAACGACAATCGTATCATAAATAACAACCTGCATGATTCCGACTATAATGCGTCGTCGTCCATGATCATTAATTGGGGATGGCGGAATCTCATCAGTCACAACACCATGCACGACTCCGGACGCTCAGTCCTGTCTGGATCCGGATGCTCTGGTGGTTGTATGCTTGTTGAGTACAATGACATGTACAACGCCGTAAAGCTAACCTTGGACTGTGGGATTGTTTATGATGCCTCAAACGGACACAACAGCATCTTCCGCTACAATATGCTGCATGATTCCCCTGGCCGATACGATAGTTCTACTATGGGTTTCTACGAAGATAATTACAATAGCAACTGGGTTCTGCACCACAATATAATTTGGAATGTGCCGGGCTATGCGATGCAATTCAACTGTCGGCACAATTTCCATCAAGTGTTCAACAACACCTGTTGGAACGCAAAGCTTGGGGCCTTGGTTTCCTCCGCCGCACAGGACGGAGAGTCTGGAGACCGTTTCTACAATAATCTTTTCAACAGCTGGCCATATTCAAATCCATCAATGTGGCATTTTTCCGAATTCCGTTACAACCTCTTTACGGATCCGCAATTCGTCGATCCAGCCAACGGTAATTTCCAGTTGCAGGCGTCCTCGCCAGCCATCAATCATGGGGCGTTGATTCCGGGCATTACGGATGGCTACGCAGGCGCAACACCAGATATTGGCGCCCTGGAATACGGAGGAACGAACTGGACTGTGAATTGCGGTTATCATACCACGCCGCCATCTCCTGACCCCGCGTATGTAGTTCCGGACATGAATTTTTGCAACAAGGTTCAAAACGGAAGTTTCGAGATTTCTGTTGCTGGTAGTTATCTCTCGCCCAACTGGACGGTGACCTCCGGCAGTAATGTCAGCGTACTTTATTGCAGTGGCGGTTCATGGAGTGATTCTCGAGTTCGTTCAGGGATACGCGTATTGAAATGCGAATCAGGAACATCGGAAGTCCGCCAGACGGTAAGCGGCCTGCTGCCGAACCAGCGATACGTGTTATATGGCGGAATAAAAACAGCTAACACCTCTGCCGTGGGCAAGTTGGGGGTACGCAACTATGGAGGCACCGAACTGAGTACTGCCGCTTCCACTGATAATGCTTGGCATATGTATAACCTCGCCTTTACTACCGGATCTTCCAATTCAACAGCACAAATCTACATCTCGGCCACTGTTCCGGGTGGAGATCCAGTCTATGCGGATGACTTCAGCGTGGAACTTTGTCCCACTACACAGAGCAGCAACGAGAATATGGATCAGGAGTTGGTAGCCAGATGGAAGATGGATGAATCGTCGTGGAGCGGCATTCCCGGAGAAGTACACGATTCATCAGGCAATAATTTCCATCTAACGTCCTATGGAGGAGCCAATACCATGCCCTCTCCATTTCTCTTGGCCGGATCATTTGACGGCACTAACGA
>CAIJKT010001037.1 GCA_903821255.1 uncultured Lentisphaeria bacterium
CCCGGATTAATTCGTCAATACTTTTTCTTAGTTTCATTCGAGCCCGCATCGCCTTGACCTTGGTTTTCACCAGACTCCATCCCAATGTCGCGGCGGCCTCTTTGAGTGGCATCTCCTCGTAGTAGTGCGATTCAAGCAGCCATCTTTCTTCGGCGTCTAGCCGCAGCATCGCCTCTTCAAGAGCCAGTTGCGTCTCCTCCAGTTTTGCCGCCTCAGCCAGATCGCTGTCGCCGGAGACGGCGGAAGCTTTATCCAGCCATGCCTGATAATTTAATTCCCGTCCCGGATGTGCAAATATTGCGGGTTCGCGCAGTTTCAGCCTCCAGTAATCGTGGCAGCAGTGAACGGCCAGTTTTGACAACCAGTTTTCAAAAGGCGCTTTTCCGCTGAATGAACTCAGGGATTTGAATGCCTGGACAAACACCTGATGAGTGACATCCTCAACATCCTCCGGCCTTACCCTGGCGGCGGCAATCCGCCCGATCTTCGTCCTGTGCCTGTGAACGAGCAACTCAAAAACGTCCACCGCGCCATCCAGAACGCGTCGAATAGCCACGCAGTCATCGCCGCTGCTGTCTGTCATCTCTGCTGCGCCAGTTAACTTTCGGTCCGTTTGGACGTTCATGAATTCTGCCATTTTTCATCATTTCCCGGGGATGCTTTTATTTTAATATAGACGTTGGTTATTATGAAAGGTTACATGTTTAACTTATTTTATCAGCATTTTTTCTTTTAACTTAGAAAACCATGTTCCAAAGAACGTGGTCATAGACAAGAATGGTTTACCTGAAGGTCTACCATTAGGGTGCAAAAACGCATAAGTTGAAAATGACGGGGTTTAAGAAGCTTTCCGTCATTTTCATGTTAAACATTCCAAGGTATTTTTCTAGTAATATGCAATTTTTATAGCAGTTTTGTGACTTGGCATGATTTTTTTTGATTCAATTTGCATGAGCGGACAATAAGAGTCCAGCCGGGATTTTACCGGAATTAAAAGGGTAATGGACGAAAATAAGTTACGTCGCCTGACGGTAGTAGTACTTCAGTAGTCCGCCAATTCGCTCTCTGGTTTTAATTTTTACTGACATATTTATAACTTGGATTTATTGCATATATTTTTTGCCGGTAACTGATGGGCAGATGCAATATTCTTGTTATTCCGCGATCCACGCTTCCTGTTCCAGCCAGCCGTTTTGAAGCGTGAATTCCAATTCTTCAGAAAACGGGAAGCTCTCAAATTCAAGCATCTTGTGTGCCCGTTTAATCTTATTCTCGGTGAGCTTCTTCAAGTTATTGCTCTGCTTTCTACAGGCTTCAATATCACATCGGTACAGTCGTAATGGCTTAATCTCATTCAAAATCGCCGCGATTGCCAGACCTTCCGGATCGGTGTCTCCCCAATGGAAAAAGTTAAAGTTGCCGGAAAGCAGTGAGATAAATCTTTTGACGGCGCTGTTTGGATAACCGGCAGTATAAATCAACGCATGAGGAACTGATTCCCGCATCAAATTATTGAATGGAGATTCGTTTTCGCATGAAATAACTGGCAAAGAGGGCTCGATTTCCAATTCAATGCGTTCAATTTTCTCCATGTTACCGGAATTAAGCGTCGCGGCCTCTCCCTGTTCCCATAGCTGTTTAATCCAGTGGAATGCCTTACCTTGTTGATAATATATAAACGGGCCGAAAACCGTTATAATGACGGAAGTCGGATTGTCGGTCACACCACACCGGACCATAACATTTTCCTGGCTGCAGTCAAGTTCTGCCGCCAGAAGTGTGGATGTAAGTTCGTATAGAGAAGTTCCCGGCCTGAAAACCTTACTGTCGCCGCATATTTCCACACCGAGGTCAGATGCAGAAAACAGCCGGTCATTTTTCTGCAAAAAAACTACAGCCCGCAGACATGATTGATAATGCGCCGAAGCCAACTCAAAACCGACTTCAGTTACCTTACGTTTTATCTGCCCTCGTTTACTGTGCAATAAGGCAAGTGATGGCTCCAGAGACGGGAACAACATGCCTAACC
>CAIJKT010001038.1 GCA_903821255.1 uncultured Lentisphaeria bacterium
ACTTTGACCAGTAATTTACTGGGCGGAACTCTTATTGAGAACAATTCGGCGGCTAATCTCGGCGGCGGTATTTTCATGAATTCCGGCAGTCTGGCGCTTACTCTGACGACTGTCCAGAACAATACTGCAACGTCGCACGGCGGCGGTATTTTCGCTAATAATAGCGCTGTCACGCTGACCCAGTCCAGTATTCTGAGCAATGCTTCCGGCGGCAGCGGCGGCGGCCTCTATGCCGTCGGCGTGCATCCGGTGAATGTCAATGAATCCACTATCGGCAACAACACCGCGGCAATATACGGCGGCGGCGCTTATATTAATGCCAACTTCTCCAGCACCAACAGCACCTACAGCGGCAATACAGCCGGCGGTTACGGCGGCGGCATCTATTTCACCTGCCGTGGCGGTTCAATCAACCTTACCTATGTGACTATCGCGAATAATACCGCAGGCACAACCAGCGCCACGGAAGTAGAGGGCGGCGGGGTATATGTTGTTGCCGGGAATATGACTATGGTTAATACGGTCATCGCCAATAATTATTCCGTAAATTCATCGACTCCAGATGACTTCTACGCGGTCGGCGGAACAATGAACAGCGCTACTTACTGCGCGGTCGGCGCGTTCTTCGGTTATGACTTCGGCCTGGACGTCTCAAATATTATCGGCGACCCCACCGGAGTCATTCAAAACCTCGGCCTGAGTTCGGTTCTGGAATACAACGGCGGGCCTACGATGACGCTGTATGTAAGCAACAACAGCGTTTTAATCGGAGCCGGCCAGTACCTGAATCCGGCCAACAGTCTGCCCTATTCAACCGTGGACCAGCGCGGGACTAGCCGGATGAATCCGCCCACCATCGGCGCTTATGAAAAGCACACTGTGACATATTATTATGTCGGTCCGCAAGTTGGCGTTGACGGCAATAATGTCAACACCTTTACCAACTGGGATGACGGTTCGGGCAATCATCCCGGCAGTTTTACTGCTACCGACAGCCTGTTTGTTTTCGACAGCGCCCACACCACCAATGTAATCATTTCTGTGACCGCCGATTTCAGCAGCTGGACCGTCGGCAGTAAAGCCTCGGTTGAAATCAGAACTGGAGGCGTTGTCACAATTGATGCGGGATTTACTGTAACTGCCACTGCCACGCTACTGGTCAACGGTTTGCTGACAGTTGACGGCGGCTACAGCGGCAACTTAAATGTTAATGATTCTTCCACGCTGGTACTGGCAACCGACGACGCGAATGTATCTGCGCTGGTTCTGACCGTAAACGGCACAGTCAGTTCGACAGTGGTCTATTCCCATACCGGAATTGACAATCAGACTGTGCGCGCCGGCACCTATGGCAATTTGACGCTCTCTGGGGGCAATTCCAAAATTACACATGGAGACATAACCGTGAACGGCAGTCTTGCTCTGGACAATGTTCTGTTTGATGTTAGCGGCAGTCTGACTGCATTCGGCGGCGGCATCAGCATCACTCCCAGCACGATCCGGATTGGCGGCAATCTGTCGCTGCAGAACGGCGTCCTGATACCCTATGATTTCAGCAACGTTTCTTTGGAATTTGCCTCCACGACAACGTCAACTCAGGCAGTTTTCTTTGACGCAGATCAGACCTTTGTTAAAATTACCGTTGATAACACCGCGCCACTCGTCAACGGCTTCAACGGCGTTAAAATAACGTCGGCCAATATCGTAAGCGCCACCGACTTTGATTTTCAGAACGGCGCATTTGCAATTCGCGACAGCAACCTGGTACTCGCGAATGCCCCGACAGGAGCTTCCGGCATTAACGAACGTTATTTCGTTACGAACGGAACAGGAACAGTTTCTCTTCCGATAGTGCCAGTAACCGGAACTCATTTTGTCCTGGCGGTCGAAGATTCCACCAACTCCGGGGTCTATAAATGGACCGATGTGTTGCTGACTCAAGGAACCGCGAGCCGTGCAGCGATACGCCTGATAGACAGCGTTGCAGGTTTGAGCCCGGTTGCGCTATCAGGCAGTTTGACTGTGACCTGGGATGTGACAAGCACAACTCCGCTGGCGGGAGATTTAATTTTCTCATTAGTTGATTATTCCGGCAGCGCCGCCGGTCAATATTTTGAACGTTCGCTGGCTCAGTTGCATTATTCCGCC
>CAIJKT010001039.1 GCA_903821255.1 uncultured Lentisphaeria bacterium
AGCTGTTTCTCCACCGCCGGGTAGCCGCCCAGGATATGTTTACCGGCAACTACCATATATACATTGTCATTGCTGGTGTTCTGCTGTTTATCCAGGATGGCGATCAGATGCAGGAAGTTTTTCTGCTCGGACAAATCATATTTTACCAGTTTCACCTTGGAACCATACTGTTCCTGCATGGGCGGCAGGATCAGGGCGGCTATCCTTTTGCATTCTTCGCAGTTCGGCTGGTAAAAGTATTCGACCATGACACTTCTGCTGCTATTGTCTGCGGCATGGACAGGCGAGCCCCCCCCGGCTAAAAACACAAATATCGCGACCGCCCCAATGGCAAATCTCAATTTAAATGCTATCATTACTGCTCCGTCATAATTGTAACAGGAAAAAATAACTATAGAACATGATACGGACATTTACAAAAGCTTTATGTATTTTTTCGGTATTGAGCAGCATCGCCTTGCAGGCGGCGGGCCCTGTAATCGCACTGGAAGGCAAAGATACCCTGGACTTCGGGACCTTTCCTGCCAATGTTCAACAGACCGGAACATTCAAAATCCTGAACAAAGGCGATGCGGTGCTCAGGATCATCAATCTCCGGAAGACCTGCGGCTGCGCCGCCATAAAAATAGATAAACAGGAGATTAAGCCAGGCGACAGTGCCGTGCTGACCGCCGAAGTGCTGGCGGATTCCATCAGCGGCCCGTTCAGCAAAAACCTTTATGTGGAGTCCAGCGATCCCGGACAGCGTTTCCTGCAATTGAATTTTACCGGCAGATCAGTCCCGCTCCTGACCGTATATCCGAAAAACTTCCTGTACATGGGGACGCTGACCGCCGGAAAGGAGTATGAGTATAAATTCCGGATCGACACGGAACGCGACGGCGTTAAACTGGAAATGAGTCCCGTCAAGGCCAGTTTTAAAACAGATGTCAAGCTGGTACAGGATTCTCCCCGGCAGTTTACTCTGACTGTCAAAGCTTTCCCGCAAAAGATAAATGAACCTCTGTCCGTCGAACTGGAACTGAAAGTCCTGGAGCCTTCCGGCTGGAAGTCCATCCCGGTAAAGCTTCAGGGCCGGACCGGCAATTAAGCTTAATTTCTCCCCCGGATTTCGTAAAAAAGAACATTTTCTTTAGACTATGATTTGATTTTTATTTTAAATTGTATATTTTTATCAGACAATTTTTTTAGACATTTATGAAGTCTGTTAGCATTATTAGCTAAAAAAGGGGAGTATATCGCGCAATGAGGGTGATTTTTTTTGTTTTTTTTCTGCTGGGATTTTTCCTTTCTTTTCAAACATTTGCGTTGAATGCGCCGGTCCATCTGGAACCGGTTCAATCGACTTTCAAAAAAATTACGATCAAGTGGCAGAACGGAGATCCCGGCAGCCAGGTGACCTATCAGGTTTACCGGAACAACAGCGAAATTGCAAGTGTCACCGATACGCAATACACCGATTCCAATCTGGATACCGGCACTCAGTACACCTATCAGGTCGTCGCGGTAAGCGGCGGCGTGACATCTTCCCCTTCCGTCGCGCTGACGGTAAAAACCATCAAGTCGGTGACATTTGACAACAGCACCAGCGTCGAACAGGCGGTGGACAGTCTGCATCCGGCCAGCGCCAGTAACTTTACCGGTATCACGCTGCTGTCGGCGGTAAAAAGCGGACTGGAAGCGCTGCTCGGCTCCGGCATCACTTTCACGGCGGTGGACAGCGACGCTCTTACCAGCTTTATTGAACAGGAACTGGCAATAATCAGGGAAGTGGAACCGTCCATGACGGATGCGGAGCGTCTCGCCGCCCAGGCGGATCTGGACGCGACGCTGAGCAGCGGCTTCGGCGGCAACACCTTTGAACATGTTTATATTCAGGGCAAACTGAGCGAACTGGCGGAGACGCACTATCAGAAAGGTTTCAAGACCGGAGCCGCCGCGTTATATGAGTTTTCATTGAATTATCTCAGCGACCAGGAACCAGTGGTGTTCGGCACGCTGGCCCGGCTGGCTACGTTCAAGATAGACACACTGACCGATACCAGCACTCAGGTGGAAATCGCCGCCGCACTGGCTGATTACAAAACCACCTTTTTACGCTTCTTTGATTATTTCCCGAATTCCGTCTCAATGCAGGCGCAATCCTCTTACTCTCTGCCCGCACGTAAGTATTTCAGCTATTTTCCGGTATTGCTTGATTACGGCAGTTACGACTCGCCGTCTTTCAATAACGCACTGCAACTGGCGCAGTATGCGCTCCAACTGAACAATGATACGATGCGCCAGAAATTCTATGATCATATCGCCGCCTGGGAACTGGTGCCGGAAACTATTGAATTCAAGGATTCCAGCGGCAATCCGCTGAACGGCAGCATCACGGTCAGGAACATTACGGCGAATACTTCGTCCAAAGATGTTTTCCCCGGCGACCCGTATGAAGAGGAGCGGACCGTCCAGGTGGTCAGCGGGCAGGCCAATTTCCCCGTCTATAAAGGCCATATCTATACGGCTGTTGTCCATTTCAATGTCTCCGGCGGCAATCAACTGAATTACACCATTGACACTTTCACCCATGATAAAGGCAAAAACGTAACTTATAATAATCTTACTACTCCGGTTACGGAGAACATGGCTTCAGGCACTAACTACGCCAAGTCGTCTTTTGTTTTCGACCAGCCCAATTATCCTTACAATCTTACTTATGAACGCGCCATTGACGTGTTCACCCTGCACTGGCAGTGGGTTTCCCCTTCCGGCTTCATTCTGAAAAATTTCAAAGTCTTCTGCGGCTCAAGTGTTGTGGCGACAGTCACCGGAACGACAGCGACCAATATCCCGATCCTGCCGGATGCGGACACCCATTTCTATACAGTGGTGGCTTATGACGTGAATGACAGTCCGTCCGCTTCGAGCCAGGCGATATTTGTTATCCGGGACAGCGCCGGATACGCCGGTTATTTCGCCTGGATGCAGCAGTATTTCGGCAGTCAGGCGATGTATTCATGCGACGACCCCGATGGGGACGGTGTGGACAATTATCACGAGTACCTGAACGGCACCGATCCGACCAGAATCCCCGGCCCGGCCATGCTCGATCCCGGCCAGATCGGCTATTCCAAAGCGGTTCTGAACTGGAACCCGATGTTTGCGGGTGAAGCCGGAGTTACCTATAAGCTCTACCGTAATGATACTGAAATCACTCCGGCGATATCCGGCACCACTTATACCGATACCGGACTGACGCCGGGACTGACCTACACCTACCGCGTGAGAGCGGTAAGGTCGAACGGCATTGATACCGAACAGGGCGCTCCGCTGGCAGTCCGGACGGTTTTGCCGGTGACATTCAACGGCAGCGACAAAGTTCAGCAGGTGGTGGACAGCCTCATTCCGGCCAATGCCGCGCAATATACCGGTTCCTCGCTGATCTCGGCGGTGAAAAGCGGTATTGAGGCATTGTGCTTGAGTAATCCTCAAGCATGGACGATCAGAGAGGATATTTTGAATAATTTCGTCACTCAGGAACTGGCGATCATCAACGAAGTCACGCCGTCCATGACCGATGCGGAACGCCTGGCGGCGAAAACAGAACTGGCCACTATGTTGAACGATAATTTCGGTGGCAATTCCTTCGAACATGTTTATATTCAGGGCAAACTTACTGAGCTGGCGGAAGAGTATTATCAGAAAGGCGACAAAGAAACGGGGACCGCGCTTTATGAACACTCCTTACTTTACTTGACAAACGTGGAATCATCCGTATTCAGTTCACTGTCCCGGCTGGCGGCGTTCAAGACAGATGCGCTGACTGACA
This sequence comes from uncultured Lentisphaeria bacterium, assembly GCA_903821255.1. Next base: position 3,815 of record CAIJKT010001039.1, read on the forward strand.
CCAGCACCAGTGATGAGATTGTCACCGCCCTGAACGCCTACCGGGATACTTATTTGAGATTCTTTACTTTCTTCACGAATTCCGCTTCGCTGCAAGCCCAGAACGCATATATCATGCCGGCGTACCGGTATTTCAAGTATTTCCCGGCATTGCTTAAATACGATTCCTATAACCCGGATGTTTTTAATACCGCCAAACAGTTGTCCGAGGCCGCGCTGGCAATGAACAACAACACTATAAGTACGGCCCGTCACGATCGCATCTGCGCCTGGGAATTGATTAATTTAAAAATTAAGCTGGCTGACAACAATGGTCATTTGTTTGGAGGCAGCGTGATTGTCAATAATGTTTCCGCCACTGTTCCCGGCCTGAATGTTTATCCAGGCGACCCGGTTGCCGACAGCCGTACCATTCAAGCTGTTTCCGGCGAAGCCAATATCCCGGTCTACAAAGGGCATGTTTACAATGTTACAGCTTCATTGAATTTCTCCAGCGATCTTTCAATTACCGCTAATAATGTTTTATATCAAAATGGACAATCCGTGAAATATGTTGAGGGACAGACTGCGCCAACCACCCAGAGTCTGCCGGAAAACTCGAATTACGCGGAAGTGGTGTTTACATATAATGTGCCGGACAGTGATGCCGACGGGGTGAGCGATGCTGAAGAATCGCTTCTTGGAACTAATCCTCAGAATCCGGATAGCGACGGAGATGGTGTCAGCGATAAAATTGAAATAGATAATGGCATGAACCCGCTTGCTGCCGGTATTAATGCAGGAGATTATATCTATGAAGAACGCATACTGGAGAATGCTGAAAGCGGAAATACTGCTAACTGGACTTGGATTCCTTATAGTTCAACCAGCACCATTGTTGATGTGCCGCTGAAGACCAATGCAGCCAGCAATCAAAATATTGTTATAGTTTCAACGCTGCCTGCTGATTTTCAAGCAGGTTCAACCGTAACTGTGCTTGATGACAAACATGGCGAGACAAGAACTATCCAAAGTATCTCGCAGCAATACAGTGAGTATTATTATCTCATAGATTACGTCGACGCTAACGTGACTTCCATTATGGTACAGGGGGATGCAACGGATATTTTTAAAAATGGAGATACAGTTCATATATTTAATCAGTATAATTCCGAGAACATAACAGTATCTTCCAGTTCGTATTCCAACGGCTGGACGACGATCAATCTGGGCGCCGGCCTTGTTTACGATTATAATGAAGGCATGGGTGCGGTCTGTTACAAAGTCAACACTCCGTATGATATTACATTGTCCGGAGACCTTACTTATTCTTATACTACAGCCGATCATGCAAAACTGCGCATAATTTTAAGTAATGGCAATTATGCGGCTACCAATGGAACCATTTCCAATATTATAGATCCGGCCGGTTCAACAAACCATGCCATTCAAATATCGGATTGCTGCATCGTTCAGGACGGCGTCACACAAGCCAGCGCTTATTTTAAATATACGGTAGATCTGCCGGAGACTAAAAAACACAAATTGTTCTGGCGCATGAAAACTGATTATTGTAAAATGTATGTGCTTGTGGATACCACGATCGGGCAGAAAGCCATCGTCTATACGATTAGAAATGATAAAGGCCCCGCATTTTCAATGATGAGCAGGTTTGATGAACAGGCGCAGTCAAGCCTTTCGCCGGTTAACATAGATATGCATACAGTTTCAACTGAAACCCAATGGAGGCTTTACGCCCGTGATTTGCAAACAGACCTGCAAACAGCCATGCAAAATTCAAACGTTAAAGTTACCAGCGTAAATCAAATAAGGATAATTTCCGATAATGTACTGCTGGATGATCTCAGACTGCTGGCCTATCAGGACAGTGACAATGACTTACTGCCGGATACATGGGAAATAAAGTACTTTGGCAACTTGCAGCAGAATGGCAATGGAGATTTTGACCATGACGGACTGACCAATCTCGAAGAATTTCTGTATGGTACAGACCCTGCGAAAATTGATACAGACGGTGATGGATTAACTGATTATGACGAAATCAATGTTTATCATACCGACCCGCTGAAGGCGGACACCGACGGCGACGGCATGCCGGACGGCTGGGAAGTGGCTCATCGTATAAATCCGAACAATGGCAATGATCCCAGACGGATGAATCCGAATGACCCGTCCGATGCCGCACA
>CAIJKT010001040.1 GCA_903821255.1 uncultured Lentisphaeria bacterium
TAAACCGCCATCATGCCGGGGTCGGTATTCAACGCTGCCGAAAGTACCGCAAACGATGAAGCCAGAGGCGGATACAGGAAGCCTTTCGACACCAGCAGGGCGAAGGCCAGACTAAAAAGCAGCGTCGGCATGGAATCGAACGTGCTGTAAAGCCAGACGACCAGTTCATCGAGCCAGCCGCCGAAATATCCGGCAACCGTTCCCAGCAGAACTCCGATTACAGCGGAAATCAGCGAGGCCAGCGCACCGACTTTGATCGCCGTGGCGGTTCCCGCCAGCGCCCGCATAAATACGTCCCGCCCCAGATAGTCAGTACCCATGAGATGCCCGGACGAAGGCGGCTGGAAACGTTCCGCCATCTTTCCAATGTCATAGACCGGCTGGATATTGACTTTCCGGCAGTAAATACTGTAGCCTTCCACGCCCAGCGCCATCACAAAATAGGCGGCAACCACAATCAGGCAGAACAGGGAAAGCTTTTCCTTGCACAGTCTGCGCATTACGTCTTTGAAATATAAGATATCAGAATTCATTCTTTATTACTGCAATCATCGTTATCTTTTTTATACGATCTAGTCAAATGCACCTGGAGCAGAGCGATTTCCGCCGGAGTAACGCCGTCGATCCGCCCGGCCTGGGCGAGGGTGGATGGCGTTACTTTCTTCAATTTCAGACGCGATTCGTTGCGCAATCCGTTGATGGCATCGTAATTGAAGCCTTCCGGGATGCGCCAGTTTTCCAGCTTCTGCAATTTATTAATCGAAGAATCCTCGCGTTCCAGATAACCTTCATAATGCGACTGTACAACCAATTGACGGAAAACTTTTTTTCCGTTATCAGTGCTCAAATCGAGTCCGATGTCCACGGTATTGAACGGTATATCCGTTGCCGCCGTGTAAAGCCCCTTGAATTGCTTCAACATATCCCAGGCGGTTTTACCTTGAATACGCAGGAGTTTTACCGCGGCTTCACATTTTTCATAAAGCTCCTGATAAACTTTAAAGCTGCGGTATTTATTTTCCGTCAGAATGCCGTTTTTATAGGCGAATTCGCAGAGCCGCAGATCGGAATTGTCCTGCCGCAGCCGCAGCCGGTATTCGGCGCGGCTGGTGAACAGGCGGTAAGGTTCGACGATTTCTTTCGTCACCAGGTCATCAATCATTACTCCAATGTACGAAGAGTCGCGCGCCAGTTCGACCGGTTCCAGTCCGAGCGCTGAGCGGGCGGCATTCATGCCGGCGACCAGTCCCTGGCCGGCGGCTTCTTCATAACCGCTGGTGCCGTTGACCTGGCCGGCAGTAAACAGATTCGGCCATTTCTTTGAGCTTAATGTCCGGGTAAGCTGATCCGGGAAAACAAAATCGTATTCAATGGCGTAAGCATAGCGGGAAATTTCGGCATTTTCCATGCCGGGAATTGAATTTATCAACTGTACCTGTACTTCCGGCGGCAGACTGGTGGAGATACCGTTAATGTAATATTCGTCCGTAAATTCGCCCTCCGGCTCCAGATAGAGCAGATGGCGTTCATGGTGCGGGAAACGGACAACTTTATCCTCAAAAGACGGACAATATCGGGTTCCTATACCTTTAATTTTACCCTGGTACATCGGCGACAGATGCAGATTATTCCGGATAATTTCAGCCGTCTGCTCAGTGGAGTATACCATCCAGCAGTTCATATTGCGCTTTTGTGCACGCGGCAGATAGCCGGCCGGCGCGAAATAACTGAATTGCTCATCAACCTCATCCGCCGCCTGAAATTCCATTTTCGAAAAATCAATAGTTTTAGCCAGGATGCGGGGAGGGGTACCGGTCTTCAGCCGTCCGAGCCGGATGCCGAGTTGTTCTCGGATAGCTTCCGACAAACTGACGGATGGCGGGTCTCCGGCTCTGCCGCCGGGAAAACTGCTCATTCCGTAATGAAGTGTGCCGGAAAGAAAAGTGCCGGTGGAAATCACCACTGACTTAGCGTAAAACTTGTCACCGAAATCGGTTTCCACGCCGCGGAGTCTGCCGTCTTCGATGATGAATCCTTTAACCATTGCCTGCTTTACCGACAGGCGGGGCTGGCGTTCCAGCACCAGTTTCATTCCCCGCTGATAACAGACTTTGTCGCATTGAGAGCGCGGCGACCAGACGGCCGGGCCTTTGGCCGAGTTCAGCATCCGGAACTGGATAGAAGCGGCGTCAGTAACCATGCCCTGTGCTCCGCCGAGGGCGTCAATTTCTCTGACCACCTGGCCTTTGGCAATGCCGCCGACTGCGGGATTGCAGCTCATCTGCGCAATGTGGTCCATATTTACCGTAATAATCAGGGTCGCGGCGCCTGCTCTGGCGGACGCCAGCGCGGCTTCACAGCCGGCGTGTCCGGCCCCGATTACTATTACATCAAATTCTTTTTCATTTTTCATTAAATAAAACCGTTAATTATTCAGACAAAATCAGCAAAACATAATAAAGATTCTTTTCTGTTCAAATCAAATTTTTAAGGATAAATTAGAAAGTAATTTGCCTTATTTTTATAGTGCAGTATTTTTCCATATAATAAATTATAGCAAAAGTGTACTGGATTAAGATGCAGGATTTTGATGTATGCATACCGCAGCCGCTGCAAATCGTCCTTGACGATGTCGGCTGGTGGTCAGGAACAAATGATTCGCGGCAGAACGGGCCGTACAGAACAGGAATCAACCGCAGGCATGTCCCGGCGGACTATCTGGCGATTGCCGAACTTGGCAGGCGACTCGGAATGCGGCCGCAGGCGGCGATGATCCTATGCGAATGGGACCGTGAAAACATTCTTAAAAACGTCCCGTCAGCAACCTGGATGGGGAAAAACTGGGATAACAGCTTGAATATCGGACCGCAACTGGATGAAGCTGCGGAGATAATCCGTACCAATAACAAGTATTTTGAGTTTACGCTGCATGGGCTCGGTCATGAATTCTGGCATAAGGACGGAACTTTCAGCCGGGCGGAATGGGCGGATGATACCGGCCTCCGGTCTGAGAAGGAAATCAAACTTCACCTTGATTACTTTTACAAGATTATGGAAATGAACGGTCTGGGCGGATTCCCGAAGTCCTTTGTGCCGTGCGCCTTTAAATACATTTTCGGCGGAAATAATATTCTTACCCGTCTGCTGAAGGAGGCTGGAATTGAATATGTTTCAACAGGTTTTAACTGCATGAAGACATTTGAAACTCCACAATTCGAGTTGTTCGGAATCGACGATTCCATGTTTATTGTTGACCGCGGCAATGAACCGGGAGTTGCCTGGTATTCGATTGGCGGAGATGTTCCTGATAAAATAATTGAAGGCTGCATCTGCGGACTGCACTGGCCCAATATTCTGCATGAAAATCCGGAACGGAATATGGAAGTAGTTGAACGCTGGGTTAAATATTTTAAAGACCATAATAAAGTTTTTACGAAAATACTGGCGCCGGATACTTTGCATCACCGGGCCCAACTGGCGTACTGCAACTTAACTGATTTACAGTTAAAAGATGAAGTGCTGACCCTTGACTTCAGCCGGTTCTTCAAACTTTTCGACCGGCATTTCCACGAAGGGATGACACTAAGGCTTAAAAACAACCCCAAACACGAAGCTGTTTCCGGCGATGCGCGGCTTGCCGTTCAGAAAAATGCGGATTCCGGTTTCACCGTGATTAATATAATTTTCGATGACTGCCGGCAGCGCCGGGTAAAAATAACATTGAAATAAAACTGCGGCTGTGCGGTCAGGCAATTGATTTTTGTGCTTGCAGGAAATAATGTATTTCCGCACAGGAAATAATGATGAAAGAGGAAGCAATGGATCTTTTTTCCGAAAAAAACAATTCCGGACCTTTGACCGAGCAGACTTTGCGCGGGGAAATTGACCGGATTGTTTATGAAAATGAAGACAATTCCTACATGGTCATGAAGATACGCGACAGCCAGGGCGTGGAGCATACCGCAGTCGGAAGTGTTTCCGGAGCTTATCCGGGGCATAATATTGAAGTCGTCGGACATTGGGAGCAGCATCAGGAATACGGACGGCAGTTGCGGATCGAAAACTTTAAATTTGTGCTGCCTTCAACCCGCGAAGGCATTGTCAAATATCTCTCTTCAGGCATAATTCCCGGTATCGGCCCAAAACTGGCGGAATGCATAGTCGAACATTTCGGCGATAAAACACTTGAAGTTTTAAGCCGCTATTCCGCACGGCTGAAAGAAATACCCGGCGTCGGCAAAAAAAGAATCGAAATGATCCGGGACGCCTGGCAGAAGCAGGCTTCGCGCAGCGATATATTCATTTTTATGCAAAGCCTCGGGATAACCATGGCATATTGCCGCAGGCTGTATAAACAGTACGGCGATGCGACAGCGGAAGTGATAAAGACCAATCCCTACCGGCTGGCCGATGAGATTGACGGGATTGGTTTTATCATGTCCGACCGCATTGCCGCTTCGCTGGGCATCGAAAAGAATGATGTGGAACGGCTGGCGGCCGGGGCTTATTACACCATGAACCAGTTGATCCAGGCAGGTCACTGCTGCTATCCTGAAGCCGATTTCATCAAGATTTCCGCTGAGACGTTGAATGTAAATGAAGCTGAAGCCAGACTGGGAGTTGAGCGGGCAGTCGAAAAAAAGCAGATGGTTATCACCACCGCGCCGGACGGATACTGTATGATATACTCGACAATTTTGTACTGTGCGGAAAGAGAACTGCCCAGGCATATTGCCGCGCTGGCAAAAGTATCCAGACATCGGGGGGAATTGATATTGAAAATTCCGCCGCGTCCGGACCTGAAACTCAGCAATGAGCAATTGAAGGCCGTCGAACAGGCGGGGCATTCCGCGCTGAACATCATAACCGGCGGTCCCGGCGTGGGTAAAACCACCGTAGTCGGGGAAATCGTCCGCCGGGCAGTTGCCGCCAAACTTAAAGTTTTTCTTGCCGCGCCGACCGGACGCGCAGCGAAAAAAATGTCGGAAGCAACCAATTTCCCGTCCAGAACAATTCATCGCCTGCTCAAATGGGAACCGGTGGAAAAGACTTTTGTTTACGGACTGAATTATAAACTGCCATGCGACTTATTAATTGTGGATGAAGTTTCGATGCTGGATATTCAACTGGCGCTATGCCTGTTTCGCGCAATAAAACCGGGTACCACTGTAATTATGGTCGGCGATGCAGATCAACTGCCGTCTGTCGGGCCGGGACAGGTGCTGCACAGTTTTCTGAATTGCGGCCTGTTTGCGGTGACGCATCTGTCAAAGATATTCCGGCAGGGAGCGGGAAGTCAGATTATCACGAATGCGCACAATGTGAATCACGGATTGATGCCGGAACTGGCAACTCACCAGAAAGACGTTCTTGGTGATTTTTACTGGATTGAACAAGACGATCCGGAAAAAACAGTGGAGCTTATTGTAAAAATGGCCAAGGAGCGTATTCCAGAGCGTTTCGGGCTGAATCCGGTCAATGACATTCAAATATTAACACCGATGAACCGGGGAACCTGCGGCACGGCGGCAATCAATGAAATTATGCAAAAAGAATTGAATCCCGGCAGCAAGCCCCAGTTTAAGGCTGGAGAGCGAACATTCAAAGCCGGAGACAAGGTCATGCAGACCAGCAATAATTACGATAAGAATGTTTTCAACGGCGATATGGGCCGCATCGCGAAAATCGACATGCACGAAAATCGTTTTGCGGTGATTTATGACTCAACGCGTCTGGTTGAATATGAGTTTTTTGAGGCTGATCAGCTGACTTTATCCTATGCAATAACCGTGCATAAATCTCAGGGCAGCGAATTTCCGGCAGTAATTATTCCGCTGCTCACCCAGCATTATATGATGCTGCAAAGAAATTTGTTATATACTGCCATGACCCGCGCCAGGCAACTGCTGGTACTGATCGGCAGCCGGAAAGCGGTGGCTATGGCGGTAAAAAACAGTCGTCTTGAACCGCGTTTTACTTTGCTGACGGATTATTTAAGAGAGATTGCCGTAAAAAGATAGGGGGGCAGATATGTTGAACGAAAATATAAACTTGCAGACGCCGGTGCAGATTCCGGAAGTTCCTTTTTCCGGATTTACCACAGCAAGTGTTGTCTGCGGAACCGGGTCGTGCTTTGCGGAGAATCTGCTGTCGCTGCTCTATGGCTGCGGTTTTAAAGGGAGGCAGAATCCATGCGGCACGATTTATAACGCAGTATCATTGGCGGAACCAATTGTGCGTATCGCGGAGAACAGGTCATATGCGGCGGAAGATTTTTTTGAATATGGCGGATTATGGCACAGTTGGGAGCATCATGGCTCGTTTTCCGCCCGGACACAGGAAAAAGCGCTGCATAAAACCAATTCAGAATTATCAGAATTCAGAGAAGCCCTGAGAGCGGCTGATTTATTTGTCGCCACGCCGTCGTCGTCGGTTGTTTATGTTTACAACCGGAACGGTAAAATTACCGCAAACTGCCATAAAGTTCCCGGCAGTGAATTCACGCGCCGGTTATTGAGCGTTGAAGAAAATATTGCGGCGTTGCGGCTGCTGATAATCAAACTGCATGAGATAAATCCGGATTGCAAATTGATTTTAACTTTATCGCCGGTCAGACATTACCCCGGCGAACTGGTTTTAAATTCAAGAAGCAAAGCGCAACTGCTGACGGCAATTCATGCCTGTATTGAAGAATTCCCTGAATTATGCTGCTATTTCCCGGCTTATGAGATTGTTATGGACGAATTGCGGGACTATCGTTTTTATAAGGAAGACATGCTGCATCCGGCAGAGCCGGCGGTACGGATGATTTGCGGCCGCTTTATCCGGACATTTTTCAATGGCGAAGCTGTCGAGCATATTAAAGAGGAATTGAAGCAGATCAAATTGCAGCGCCATATTACGCTGCACAAAGATAATTAATAATTGTCACGGCGGTATTGTTTTCGCATGCAGCCTGGTTTAGGAAGAACTAATGAAAGTAAGAATATTCAGTTTAAGATTTAAGATTCTGGCCGCGCTGTCGCTGCTGGCCGGGGTTACTTTCTTTCTGGTTTCCCATTTGACTATCGAGCACATGAAACAACTGGGTAAATACTCCGTTGACGCCTGTTCATCGCTGGGTAAGAGCGTGGTTCTCGACAGTAAAAACGCGCTGATTGACCAGTCTCGGGAAGAATTGCAATCGCTGGTGTTGTCACAGGCGCAGCTTATTGACTATCAATTGAAACGGGTAGCGGGCGAGATGAATCTGGTGGCCAACTTGTGTTCGCGTTATCTGGAATCGCCACAGGAAAAACAGAACGACTTGACTATATATTTTTCAAAAGACAAGCCGGGAAATCCGAATGATTATGCCAGTTATTATTTATCCGCCGGAGTTAATCAGGAGTCGGTACTGGAAGAGTTGCAATGTCTTGGACGATTGCAGCCGATATTAAAATTCGTCAACTCCAACAATCCCGGCAGCCATATTATCTACATAGGAACGCCGAGCGGAATATTTGTTTCATCTCCCTGGACACAGCAGCCGTCCGGTTATGACCCGCGGCTGCGCATCTGGTATCAGGGCGCAGCAAAAAGCCGCGAGTCGGTTTGGGTCGGGCCATATATTTCAAGCACAGAAAACAAGCTGGTCCTTACCTGCGCCAAAGCAGCCAGAGACAAAGACGGCAGAGTTATTGCCGTCTGTGCCATTGACGTCGAAGTCAGGTCCATACTTAAAAATCTGATAAGCACTCAACTGGAACCGCAGGGCAAGGTTTTTCTTCTGGATAGCGAAGGCAATGTGCTTGTCCGCAGGGAACTCAGCGAAACCGGCTATTCCTGGGAGAATGAATATAAAAAAGAAAATCTGTTAAAATCGCCAGATCCGGGTATCAGCGAAGTGGCGCGTAAAATGACAGATGGAAAACGCGGCTGTGATGATCTGGCAATTCCCGGAGAGCCGGTGCATTTCGTGGCGTACTATCCGATAATGACAACCGGATGGAGCATCGGCATCGCCATTCCCAAAAAAGTGATTATTGCCGCAGCTTTAAACACGGAAAAAATAATTCATCAAGATACACTTAAACACAGTTCCTTTATCAACAATCATATTGAAAACAGCAGAATCGTTTACATTTCTCTGGGCTTTATTGTTCTGCTGCTGATTCTTGGCGCCGGAGCATATTTGTCCGCAAAAATAACCGCGCCGATTCTTTTTCTGAAGAAACAGGCGGAAGAGATTGGCCGCGGCAATCTTGACTTGAAAATCGAGCTGAAGACAGGAGATGAACTGGAACATCTGGCTGATACTTTCAACCAGATGACTGGTGATCTGAAAAAATACATCGCCAGTCTGGAGGAAACCATTCACTCCCGTGAAAAAATTGAGCGTGAACTGGCGGTGTCACGGGAAATCCAGGCTTCGCTGCTGCCGCCTTCATGGCAGGAGCAATCCAACGCATCTCCATTCATTGACGTACAGGCGATGATGGAACCGGCCAAAGAAATCGGCGGTGATTTTTATGATTATTTCATGGTTAATGAAACTGTAATGTTTTTTTGTATTGGCGATGTTTCAAGTAAAGGTATTCCCGCGGCATTGTTTATGGCAATGACCAAAACCCTGCTGGCCCATGAAGCGGAATGCAGCCTTTCGCCGACCAAGGTACTGTTTAACGTCAATAATGTGCTGGAAAAAGACAATGATGCCAGTATGTTCGCTACTGTTTTTTGCGGTTTTCTGGATACCGCAACCGGTGTTGTCAATTTCAGTAACGGCGGACATAATCATCCGCTGATCTGCCGGAATGGCAGAAATTTCGAATTTATCCATACCGCTAACGGCATTGCTATCGGTCCGTCCGAGATGAAAGAGAATGTCTGGCAGATGGAAACCCTGCAACTGAACACGGGAGACCGGATATTCCTTTATTCAGACGGAGTATCAGAAGCCTTAAATGAATCAAGACTGGCTTTCGGAAAAGAGAAACTGCTGGAGGCTCTTAATTCCCATAAAGAAGCTTCAAGCAATAAATTTATATCATGCATCCGGGAGGATATCCGTCGCTATGCCGGACAGGAGCCGCAGTCCGATGATATCGCCATGTTATATTTAAATTGTTACGGAACAAAGACCAATGAGTAATTCAAAAATAAAATTGAAAACAAGATTACATCTGGTATTCATCCTAATCCCGGTATGTGCTTTTCTGATTATCAGCCTGCTTGGATTGATAAATCTGAAAAGTATTGCCGATTTTGCAATCTTCTCCGGCGATACGCTCGAAAAAAACGCGGTCAAAGACAGCAAACGCGCAATGTATAAAGAATCAAAAGATGAACTGGAGATATTGGCGGCAGAACAGGCTCTGATAACTGATATGCATCTTAAAAGAATTGCGGTGGAGACCCGGAATATCGCCAGTTTATATTACGACTTGCTGGCTAAACCGGAAATGAGCCAGAACCCGCTGATGAGAAAAATTAAAATTGCCGCAGCTTCTGATGAATTTTCGCCATTCAGTATCGCTCCTGAAGCAAATAAGGCGCAAGTAAGCAAGGATATAGAATTGCTGTCGATGATGTATAATTCCATGAAATTTATTTATGTCTGCAATTACAGCGCGGAAGCTATCGGAATAGCTACTGAAGCCGGAGTCTATCTGGAGTACGCATGGTATCCGATGCCGCGCGATTTTGATCCGCGTAAAAGGGAATGGTATAAAAAGGCGGTAAATAATCCCGGCCAGAATGTCTGGTGCGGCCCGTACAAATTAGCATCCACGCAGGAGGATGTAATCACCTGTTCAAGAGCCGTGATAAAGGACGGGGTGACGGTTGCGGTTGTCATGTCGGACATTTCTCCTAAAACGATATCCGAGGACCTGATTGTCGGTTCAGAGAATGCAGGGGATGCGTTTATCGTAGATCATAATGGCTGCATTATTGCCAGAAATGGCGTGTCTGATAAAAAATCACTTTGGAATTCAGGCGACAAGGCGGAAGGGCGCTACGGGGAAGATTTGATTGATGCCATGATCGCCCGGCAAAAGGGAGTTAAACGCTATATTCGTGACGGCAAAGTATACTATATCGGTTTTGCTCCGGTACCGTCCATTGACTGGAGCGTCGGAGTAATAATGCCGGAAGCCGCAGTTCTTGCTTCAACATTTGCGACTCAAAGAAGCATTGAGACCGAGACTAAAAACTATAATTATTATATCAACAGTTATATCGTTGGAAAACGACTGACTGATTCTGGAATCGGTCTGGCAATTTTTATTGTCATTACCGCTGTATCAGCATATATTTCAAGACGATTACGCAACTCTATTAAAGCGTTGGAAAAGGGGGCGGAGGCAATTGGCGGCGGCCAACTTGACGTTAAAATCGAACTTAAAACCGGAGATGAACTTCAGGAACTGGCTGAAACATTCAATATCATGGCCGGTAATTTAAAACAACATATCAATAATATTGAGGCAAATCTTTCGGAACAACAGCAGATCGAAAGAGAATTAGCGGTAGCCGCGCAAATACAGCAATCAATGCTGCCTCGGAAATTTCCGGCATTTCCATATAGAAACGAATTTGATATTTACGCATCCACCGTTTCAGCTCGGGATGTTGGCGGAGATTTCTATGATTACTTCTTTATTGACTCTAACCGGCTCTATTTCTGTATTGGTGATGTTTCAGGGAAAGGAATTCCCGCCGCGATGTTTATGGCAAAAGCCAGGGCTCTGTTCCGTTACGAAGCTCTTTCCGGCATATCTCCGGATCAGATACTTGCCAATGCAGGCAATGCGCTGGAGAAAAATAATCTCTCCTGCATGTTCGCTTCTGTAATCTGTGCAATTCTTGATGTTAAAACCGGGGAAATTATCTTTGCCAATGCCGGACATAATCCGCCGCTGCTTTATGACGGTAAAACATTTGAATACATCATCCTCGAGAGTGCGTTGGTCATCGGCGGCATGAGACAGGAAAAGACAGCATTTAAACTTCAGTATCTCAACCTTAAAAAAGGTGATATTCTTTTCATGTATACCGACGGCGTAAACGAAGCAATGGATTGTTCTAATCAGGAATATGGCACCGAACGGCTCCAGGCTGATCTGAATACTATGGCCGGAGCAAATCCCAAGGAGATTGTCGACTATATCAGCAGTAAAGTAACCTCCCATGCCGACGGCGCAGTGCAATCTGACGATATCACCATGCTCTCTTTGAAATTCCAGGGTTGAAGTATGAAGAATGAAGTTCTTTTTCTGGAAATCAACTCATCCTACTCGCACTCAATGCTTTCCTACGGTTTGCTGCGGTCATTTACCAGCCGCATGTTACCGGAGTGGCATTGGCGACACTTGGACGCCACACTGAAATCTGATGAGGATAAGCTGCTGAAACAGATTATTGAACACGCACCGGAAGTAATCGCCGCAACCGGCTATCTCTTTAATATTGAATATCTCTGCAGAATTCTGGAAAGATGTGCCAAAGAGATTCCGGACACTATGATCTTTCTTGGAGGTCCGGAATTCCTTGGCTGCAATATGAATTTTCTGACGGATCACCAATTTATAAACGGAGTTATCCGCGGTGATGAGAGTTCTTTTTATCTGCTGCTCGGGAATCTGCACCGGCGTGAAAACTGGAGCGATATTCCGGGACTGTGTTATATGCAGGACGGAATCTGTTCCGATAACGGCATTGCGCTTTATCCGGGCAGTCTTGACGAACTGCCGTCACCATATGCAGCGGGTTACATTCACAGCGGCAAACCATTCTACCAGATTGAAACTTCGCGCGGCTGCATCGGCAAATGTACTTTCTGCACCAGTGCAAATTCGAAAGGGGTGGTCTATTATTCCCCGGAGCGGATAAAGTCTGATCTGGAATGTATCCGGCAGTCCGGCATCCGTGAAATGCGGCTGATTGACCGCACATTCAATGACGATTCAAAACGTGCAATTGGATTGCTTAAAATGTTTTATACTGATTTTGATGACTTTAAATTTCATCTGGAACTTAATCCGGCAATGCTGACGGAACCGCTGCTGGCATGTTTGAAACAAGCGCCGCAAGGCATGCTGCATATAGAAACAGGGATACAAACGCTTAATGCAGCTTCGCTCAAAGCGATAAGACGGCCGGCTTCACGTTCAAAATCACTGACCGGCTTGAAACAGCTAGTCAATTGCAGGAATTTTGCAATACATGCGGATCTGATTGCCGGACTTCCCGGCCAGTCTTTTGACGATGTTCTTTCTGATATTGAAGAGCTGATTAATATTGGACCGGAGGAAATACAGCTTGAGAAACTCAAATTTCTTCCTGGAACGGTTATGCGGGAAACGCCGCCGCCGGGAACTGTTTTTAATACAGAGCCGCCTTATGCAGTAATTTCCACTTATGAAATAAGCAAATCTCAATTTCTTACCATTAACCGGCTTTCCATTTTACTGGATGCCTGGTATAATTCCAGTCCGCTGAACAGCCCATTCGTGCTTGCCTGTCGCAGAATCGACGGTTTTATCCGGAAGTTTATCACTTTTCTGGAAAATGAAAAATATTTTTCAGGGCAGGGGCGGGAGGCGCTGGAAAGACGTTTTGAACTGCTGGAGAACTTTATAGAAAATGACGCTCTGCTGTCACAGCATCTGCGATTCTGCCGTTTAGCTATAGGGTTGCCGGTCCCGCCAGAGCATCTGTTGACAATAAAAAGCGAAACTTTCAGGCGGCAGGAGAATACTTTAAGCATGATTTGGCGCAAAGACTCTGAATACCGGATTGGCAAGTATTTCCAGGTTAATTTTGACTATAATATCAGTGATTTGTGGCTGAATCCGGGAGCTGATATCATATCGGGCAAGAAAACGTATCTCTTCGGCTTGTACTATGGCAGAAAGCCGGCAGAAATTTCAGAAATTATTTACTGATGCTTCTTTTGAATTCCGATGGTGAGGTTCCGGTTACTTTTTTGAAATAATTGGAAAAGTAATACTGATCTGAAAATTGCAGTTTACCGGCTATTTCCTTGATTGGCATTGTGGAGTGGATAAGCATGAGTTTGGCATATTCAATTCTCTTTTTCATCAGATAGTCATAGGGAGTGCTGCCGGTGAATTTCTTGAACAGCCTGATCAAATGAGGCTTTGAACGGTTTGCCTGATGACATATTTCATCCAGGTTAACCTTGCGTTCAGTATTTTCGTCAAGATACTTTTTCAATATATTGATTTCTTCCGGCATCTGCCAGTGTTCAGCATAAATTATTTCGTATAAATCCATTATAAACTGGTGAAACAGAACAGAGCCCCGCAAATCTTTGTCAGCAGCCGATGATGAACAAAGCGCCATAACCTCATTAAAGTAGTGAAAGACTGAACTGCAATTTTCCACAAAATAGATTTGATCCATCCCGTATATTCTCAGCAGTTGTTCCATAAATGAGCCGTCAATGATGAAAAATATCTTCTGCCATGGCAATGCCGGTTCCGGCCAGTAACAATGATTTTGATGCTTATGCAGAAAATAGAGGCTGTCTTTCTTTAGATGTGATACTTTTCCTGAGCATTCCAAATAACCTTCGCCCTCAATAATATACTCAATCGTACAGTATTCGTAATTGTTGCGTTCAATGACTGGAGTGCGTGTATCGGCATTGCCGTAATCAGCAAATAGCAATTGAAATGGAAATTTTTCAGTCAGTTCTTTTATCGTCTGCTTATTGTCCATATATATCAATATGTTACATTATTTTGATAATTTAATATATTTATTTATGTAATTATACTATTTACATTCACGGTACAAACTGTAAATTTATTACATTATATAGCTTAACAGCATATTTTAGTTTATCAAATATAATTATAGAGAAGGTATTGACAAAATGGATGATCTCAGAATTGGAGTGATCGGGGCAGGGGGACGCGGACAATTAGCTAATAACGCACATAATCCAGGGAAGGGCTCCAGGCTTGTTGCCGGGGCTGATGTCAATCCCAAAGCGCTCATAAAATTTAAAGAAACTTATGGCGAAGAAATTTTTGTTACAGACGACTACAGAAAGCTGCTTGAGCGCAAAGACATTGACGCCGTGTTTGTGACCTCTCCGGACTTTCTGCATGAAGAGCAGGCGCTGGCCGCGCTTGAAGCAGGCAAGGCGGTTTATCTGGAGAAACCGATGGCTATTACCATTGAAGGGTGCGACAAGCTGCTCAATACAGCGATGCGCACCGGGTCGAAACTCTATCTCGGACACAATATGCGCCATTTTCCGGCAATACTGAAAATGAAAGAAGTAATTGATTCCGGAATTATCGGCAAAGTGCAGAACGCATGGTGTCGTCACTTTATTTCCTACGGCGGCGACGCTTATTTCAAAGACTGGCATTCCGAACAGCGCTTCAGCACCGGTCTGCTGCTCCAGAAGGGTGCTCATGATATTGACGTAATCCACTGGCTTGCCGGCGGATATACCAAATCAGTCGTCGGCATGGGCATGTTATCTGTTTATGACAAATGTGAGCGCCGTGATCCGTCTACTCCGGGTATTGCCTCATGGAGTAATGGTCATTGGCCGCCGCTTGCGCAGCAGGGCATGTCACCGGTAATTGATGTGGAAGACAGCAATATGATTATGATGCAACTGGACAACGGGGTGCAGGCGTCTTATCTCCAATGCCATTTTGCTCCTGACGCTGAACGCAATTATACGTTTATCGGCACCCGGGGCCGCGTTGAAAATATCGGCGATTACGGCAAGTGCGAAATACATGTCTGGACGACCCGCGGCAGCCGCGCCGAACCGGATATCATCCATTACTTGAAACCGCTCGAAGGTTCACATGGCGGTTCCGATCCGGCGATTGTCCAGACCTTTGTTGATTTTGTGCGATTTGGCGTTAAAACCAATACCTCCCCGATTGCGGCCAGAAACTCCGTTGCTACCGGCGTCCTGGGGCATGACTCAATGCGCGGCGACGGGGGCAGACGCGATATTCCTCAGCTTCCGCAAAATATAATCGAATACTTCGAAAACGGACAGAAAAAGTAAA
>CAIJKT010001041.1 GCA_903821255.1 uncultured Lentisphaeria bacterium
TCGTATTCTGAGAGGCTGCCGATACCGGGGTATCGAAGGCCTCGAAGAGTGCGAATCCGAAATCAAAAGATCGCAACCGCTTTGCGGTGAGTGTCTTGCGGCCGTATTTTTCCGTTCCTTCTTCAGGCGATATTTATATCGCCCATCAGGCGGAGCGAAAAAATCCAATCCA
This sequence comes from uncultured Lentisphaeria bacterium, assembly GCA_903821255.1. The sequence continues at coordinate 173 of CAIJKT010001041.1, forward strand.
CAATCCTACTCGTCTATGTTAAATTTTCAACCTTATAGAGTATAAATAAAGAACATTTCGGTTCCGGACGCATTGATACGTTCGTTGCCGCGGAGATATTCATGAAAAGAGCGGAACTTATAATCTATCCGATTTTGCTGACATTCATGCTGCTATTAACGCCGGCGGCAGCAGCACAAGGAAACATTAGTCTGAAAAGGTCTGCCTCCGAGGCGGTGGAGGAGGCGCATAGCGCACTTTGGAGCAAGTTTGTTGACCGGCACGGAATTATTCTGGATTTCATCGGCGAGATCCCGACCCCCCGGGACTGCGCAACAGGCAAACCTAACGCGCTGGGCTGGTTCTGCCCGATTGAGAACGGTCCGATGTTCACCGGACTGTATCTTCCGGCCGCCTGTGAACGGGCGCGGCGGAGCGGGGCTTCCGTTGACAAGGACAATGCGCGAAAGCTGGCACAAGGCTTGCTCAAATGCGCCGCCGTATCGGATGTGCCGGGCATGATTGTGCGAGGCATGGCGACTGACGGGCAAAGCCATTACCCGCTGGGTTCGGATGACCAGACCCATCCCTGGTTTCTGGGGCTCCATGCTTACTGGAAGAGCGGCATTCCGTCAGCGGCGGAAAAAGCAGAGATCGTCCGGAAAGTTAAGGAAGTCGCGGACGTCCTTGACAAAAATGGCTGGAAATGCCCGTGCGACGGCTCATTCAAGGGACAATTCCGCGGAGGATTCAAAGGGGAACTTTTCCGTGATGCGGCACGGTATCTGTTCATGCTGAAAGCGGTGCATGAAATGACCGGAGATCCCGTCTGGCTGGAACGTTATACCAGAGCGCAGACCGAACGTCCGGGCAAACGCGGGCTGACGCGTCTGGAAATATGTGCGGCTGGATACGGGCCCGACGTCGAATTCCTGAAATGGAACCGGCGCGCCTGGCCGCATTGGAACTGGATATTTGTCGGCTCCCAGGCCTCGCTCAGACAGCTTGCCGGAATGGAAACAGACGCCACCATCAAGGCGCAGTTTCAGGCCGGGCTGGCGGCCGGCGCCATGGAAGCATTGACCGGTATCGCCGAATGTGTTAAATTCGACAACAATGATACGAAGACTTTCGGCTCTGCCAACTGGAGACAGGTGCATTCCAAATGGGTTCCGCAAAAAACGCAGGCGGAAGCAATGAAACTTTCAGAGTCCGGCGACAATAAAAAGAAAGGCGAGCGAGACGGCTATGAACATCAGTTCATGAACGCTCCGCTGGCTGCCGCCGCCATCGTGGCGCTGGCCGGTGACCCGGCCCGGCGTGACGCCGTCGAAAGAGCGATATGTCATTATGATTATCAAAAAATTTACGGATCCCGCTTCTTTTTCGCCGAGTGCGCGTATTATGCCTGTCCGCCAGATTGATTTCCGGCTTAAAAACGATATGTTATTCCGCTGTGGGAAAAATATTCAATTAACGAAAAGATAAAGCGACATGCCGATACCGTACCGTCAGGAAGTATACCGTAAACTGATCCATTTGAGTTCCACCTGGATGGCGGCGGCAATGTATTTCCTGCCCGCCGGCCGGGCCGCGCTGATCTTCCTGCTGCTGGCGGCGGCGAACGTACTGGTGGAATATGGATATTACAAGCAATGGCCGGTCATCCACCCGCTCTATAAACTATTTTTCGGACGGATGCTGCGGAATTCGCGCGGCGAAGGGAAATTCGAACTTAGCGGCGGCCCCTATGTGCCGGCGGCGGCGTTCCTGGCAATCCTCTGCTTTAAACCGCCGGTTGCCGTCTGCGCATTTACCGTAATGTTGTTCGGGGATACTGCCGCCGCGCTGATCGGGCGGAAATTCGGGCGGACTAAATTTGCCAACGGCAAATCGCTGGAAGGCGTGCTGGCGTTCATTGCCGCCTCCGCCCTGGTGCTGATCGTCTGCGGCTGCATTTTCACTTATCCGCCGTCATTGTATTTGAAAGGCGGCATCGGGATCATCCTGGCGGCGGCGGCTGAGCTCTACGAGAAAAAGCTGCATATTGATGATAACTTTTCCATCCCGCTGCTTGTCGGCGCGGCAATGTCAATTACATAGTAACATTAATGCAAGGAGTTACGAGTATGAAAACGCTTGGAATGATTCTCGCTCTGGCCGCCATGCTGCATGGGGCACTGGTTTTCGGTGACGATACCGGCAATGCGTCCAAAGCCCGGCCCGTCCCGTTCCGGATTTTAAAAGACGGCGATTTTCAAAGTTTCATCAGGAACTGGGATGACAAAAAATATCCGGCGCTGTACGCCTTGATCCAGACTCCGGCGCAATGGGATGCGATATTCCACCCGGCCCCGGTAATGGGACAGAACCGGCCTTTCGGTCCGGAAGCAAAATTTTATGACAATGAACAGATTATCATTGTCGCGCATGTGATCCCGGCCCCGGACGCGAGTCTGACGGTATACAATGTCAGGCATATTGTTGCCGACAATAATATCCTGATCATTTACTACAGATTTAACCAGCCTGAAAATGCCGCATCTTACACGATAAAAAGCCAACTGGCGGTGGCGATACCGAAGAACAGCTACAAGCGGATAGTGTTCATTGAAAGCGGGAAACAGCTTGGCATCCTGGATTTAGCCCAGGGCCAATGGTCTGTCCCGGCAATGGAACCGGAGCGCAAAGAGCAGTAGATTGTGTGCCTTTGTGTTCCCGTGGTCAATTAAAATTCCCCGTGCTGGACAAATGGCGGTTTTCCGGCTATATTCTGAGCTGGTCGTTATTCCGCGGCGGGTTTGCGCTGAAAAAAACAGAAAGATTTTTATGCTGGATATTTACAATAATAAGTTTACGAAAGACGAGAAGTATTTAAACCGCGGATTTATTGCGGGAATATCGCTGCTTTTTCTATTTTACATGTTCATTCCGGCGCTGCTGTCCGGGAGCCACCGGCTGCTTGCCGGACTGAACGAAATGCCGAAATCGCTGATGATCCTGATCGTGTGTTTTCCGCCGCCGCTGCTGTCGCTGGCGGCCCTGCTGATAATTTTCAAATTTACCGACCGGCGGAAATCTCTGTTCGAAAAGCTCGGCTTAAACAAGTGGCATCTCAGCAATTTCTGGATATGCGTGGCGGTTTGCGTGTTTATGCTTGGTATCTCGGCGGTCACGACAATTAATTTCAAGAAAATCCTGGATTTTTTCGAGATCACCTGCAGGCCGCCGGCGTTTCTGACGCTGGCGCTGAGCTGTGACACGACGGGTTTCATCCTTCTGTCGATTGCGGCGGCAATTATCGCGCCGGTTTCAGAGGAAATATTGTTCCGCCGGGTGATTTACGGCTTTGTCGCGGCGCGGATCGGAATCGTCGGTTCAATCATTTTCACCTCGCTGCTTTTCGCCATGATCCATGATTCGTTTGCGCAGTTTCCGGCGCTGTTTCTGCTGGGGGTGGCATTCCAGTTGACCTATCTGCATTTTCACTCACTGTATCCGGCGATTGTGCTGCATTTCTTAAACAATGCCGCCGCAGTCTGCGCGATCCTGCTCGTGCGCATATTCAATATTCCGCTGCTGCAGTAGCGCTGTCAATGCACCGGATTATCTTTCGGAGCAACCGCGTTAAAAAGCAGGGCTGGTTTTTCTTTAACAGTAACAGAATAATAATTGCTCAGGCCGTGACAGCCCCAGATTCCGATTTTGGTATTGGCGCTGAATTCTTTCGGGAAAGCTATAACAAACGTGTCTGAGTCGTCAACCTTTATCGCGAATGCCTTTTTAGTATACCGGCAGACAATTTTATGTTTTTGAAACATGGGCTGCCAGCGGGAGATGCGCACCAATGGAGCATACTGGGTGCTTTTCAAAACAGGATCAGCCTCGGCGCACCACGCGGCAATCGTATAATCAGCGACAAAGATGCAATAAGTTTTCAATAAAATACCATCGCCGGAAATTGCTGGCGAAATAAAGATTCCCGGATGTCCCTTGCCGGATTCGAAGACCACTTCGAATTCCGCCTCGGTTTTACCGGTGTCATATACCATCAGGCAATTATCATCGCCGCGCTTGACATCTTCCGCTGTACAGTCAAAACTGATGCATTCCGGCTTCTGGACAAATTCAAAATCCTTCAGTTTCTCCACAGCTTTTACCGGGTAGGATTTAATCGTTTTCCATTTGGACTTGTCCCAGCCGCCGCCGGCAAAATCGATCACGGCATCGGCCGCCTTTGCTGTTGCAGACGCAATGCATATTACAACAACTGCTGCTGACATTCTCAGAAAATTCATCATTCCCTCCAGTTCAACAAGTTTAGAATATGTGCTTTGTTCAATATACCGCCGGATTTCCTGATTTCAGCATGCAAGACTGGAATATTTGTAAAAACGGAGTAGCGATTCTGGAAAAAAGGCCGTGACGGATATATATTCTGAACATAATTTCTATAAAACAATAAAGGATCAATAATGGCTGAATACAACAAAATCAAAGTTCCGCAGGGAGATAAAATCACGCTTGGCGCCAACGGCAAACTCAACGTTCCGGACAATCCGGTTATCGCCTATATTGAAGGTGACGGCATCGGCGGCGACATCACCCGCGCCAGCATGATGATCTGGAACAGCGCAATCGAAAAAGCTTACGGCGGCAAACGCAAAGTGTCCTGGATGGAAATCTACGCCGGCGAAAAAGCCAACGCCGTTTACGGCAAAGATGTCTGGCTGCCGGATGAAACCGTCGCCGCGATTTCCGAATATCTGATTGCGATCAAGGGCCCGCTGACCACTCCGGTCGGCGGCGGCATCCGGTCTTTGAACGTGGCGCTGCGCCAGATGCTGGATCTTTACGTGTGCCTCCGCCCGGTGCAGTATTTCAAGGGCGTTCCGTCTCCGGTCAAGAATCCGGAAAATACCGACATGGTGATTTTCCGCGAAAATACCGAAGACATTTATGCTGGAATCGAATGGAATGCCGGCACTCCGGAAGCCAAAAAGATCATTGATTTCCTGCAGAAGGAAATGGGTGTCAAGAAAATCCGCTTCCCGGAATCCTCAAGCATCGGCATCAAGCCGATCTCGCAGGAAGGCACCGAACGCCTGGTGCGCGCGGCGATGCAGTACGCGATTGAGCATAAACGCCGCAATGTCACGCTGGTGCACAAAGGCAACATCATGAAATTTACCGAAGGGGGATTCAAAAACTGGGGCTATGATCTGGTCCGCAGGGAATTCTCCGACAAAGCAGTATGCTGGGCGGATTGCGACGGCAAAGCGCCGGAAGGCCAAATGCTGGTCAAAGA
>CAIJKT010001042.1 GCA_903821255.1 uncultured Lentisphaeria bacterium
AGCATCCAGTGATAATTACCGTATAAATGCCATTCCAACTGGCCTTGGGCCGCATGCTACACCGCGTAGACGAGGATTTCATGGTGATAGGTGTTGGGCGGAACCCACCCCAGATAGTACATTCTATTGAAAATGACAAGTATCAGCAAAGGGAAAAATGCCAGCGCCCACCACTTGCGGCACTGTCCGGGATAAAGTTTGAGTTTTATCATCATTATTGCCAGCGCAATGGTGACCAGGAAACATGGCAGCCAATACCACGGATGGCTGACCAGTGACGTGAATATGATTTCAAGAAAGTCTATTTTATCAAAAAAACACCAGATAGTCAATGAAAAAATAAGAATGCAACCAGTCCATAACAGTTTCTGCCATGTGGTTACACTTAGCTGCCGGAGGCGTTCATGGTATTTTCTGCCGCACAGCCGGCAAATATAAAGCGTTGCAAAAGCCAGCGGCACCAGCAGCAGGTAGAGTGACGTATAAATCATTTTCTCAACAGGTTCAGGCTTAATCACATGCCGCAGTTCTTCGGAGAATAGCGGAACACATTTTGCATATATTTCCCGGGATTTGTCCGGCATCAAACCGCCAATCACCAAGCCGCATAGTATCAGCAGTGCCGCTACAATAAAAAGTTGCAGTAAAAATGATGATATTTCACTTATCTGAAAAGACTTTTTCATATATTTGCTATTCCTTAAAATAATTTTGACCGATTACGGATGGTTTCGCAGTTTCAATTAAATATTTATGATTCATTGCTTAAAACAAGTGATAAATAGAGAATGACATCTGCCACGAAATACTATATTTGACCATTCAGCAATTTCAAGCCGCCCCTGCTGGTCAATTCTAGCGCAATTATGAAGAAAATACTTTAAAACCATGGCAAAAATAAGCTGAAAGTGTTCTTCCCGCCGCCAGTCCCCGCTGCTTTCGTCTGCGGATATTATTGCTTCGAAAAGCAATCAGCTATCATTTCAAGAATTTTATGTGCTCGTGGCAGAATTATTTTGCCTGACTATCTGACGCTAGATGCCGAAGCTGACACCGGTTTCACAAAGTTCAAATTTCTTGAGTTCGGGAGAATATTTTCAGTTTCCTGATCTCTTCCCGCCGCTGTCTGGACTTGTCGTAAATCTCCTGAAAGAGCTGATAAGTGCGGAACTGGCTGGCGGAATTATCCTTGACTTTATTAAATGTCCGGGTATAAGCGCCGGATTCGCAACGCGCCGGAGCTTCCAGATTAGCCTGGTGCCATATTTCAAATTTGCGGCACAATCCCGGTTTTCACTTGATTTCTTCAAATAACAGCACACGGTTGTTTTTCAACACATTGTTTTCTTCTGTTTTATTCATTTGCAGATTTTTTAATGGTTCATAATACTTAAGTTCGCCGTCATCGCTTTCCGCAATCAGTTTGTAATGTTTTAGCGTTTCATCGCGGATATAATAGAAACGGGATCCGGGGGAGGCAAGAATCAGCGGACAGTCCGATTCAGCCAGTTGTTTTGCACAGAGTGCCTGCTGTCCGGCGGTGAAAATTTCCTGTTCATTGAAGTTGGGGATCCCTGAAATAAGTCCGCTCTCTGCGTAGTAAATTCCTTGATAATTACCAATAATATTTATTTTCTTACGCATGCCGGCGCTCTTCCGGATAAAATTTATGCGTTGCTGGAACTGTGACTTACTATCATCAACAGTAAGAAAACTGAGTTGCATAATCGTTCCGTTTAAGATAAATTTTGAATTATATCCCAAATTAAACAAGGTTGCGACGCCAAGCAAAATTATCGGAAGCGCGGGTAATACAAGCGCAATCAGTTTCCTGTCGGCTTTTGACATTCTAAGGCAGCGGTCGGCAAACAGAAACATTAGCAATATGGCCGGCGAGATCGGCGCCCAGAGATTACAAACATGCGAGCGGTTCAGATAATACGAAAACAGGCCGAGACCAAGCACTCCGAGGAAAATGCATGACTGACTGAATAAAGTTTCATTCCCTGAAAACATACCGCGCAAACCGGCAATAATAGCGGCAACGTAAATTCCGGCAAAGAAAACCCACATGCATGCTCCCAGCGGCATCGGCAACGACCAGAAGCCTGTCCTTAAAACCAGCAGATATCCCTGTAAAAAGTAATCAATGGGCAATATTCTGCCGAAACTCCAGCAGCATGCACCGTACAGCGCCAGCACGGATATGACAAATACCGCGCAGAACCACGCCAGATGAATTAATTTATCGCGACGGAATCCGGATGATACCATTTCTGCGCCAAAGAAAAAAACAAATGTTCCGGTTACCGCAATACCGCTATCAATATTCCAGAATAAACTAAGTGCACAGCATACCGCAGCCAGCAGGCGATATCTCATTCCGCCTTTTGATTGATGATAAAAATAGAAAATTAACATTGCGACAGCAGGCCAGAATGAGCGGATGGGGTGATACTGAAAGTATGGTTCAATAAAATGCTGGTAGATTGTAGAGTAGCAGACCGGCAATATCAGAAAAAAGAGCATAAGGAACAGCAGGAGATAATTCTTTATCAATCTTGAGCCTAAAAAAACCAT
>CAIJKT010001043.1 GCA_903821255.1 uncultured Lentisphaeria bacterium
CTGCAATTGAATTTTACCGGCAGATCAGTCCCGCTCCTGACCGTATATCCGAAAAACTTCCTGTACATGGGCACCTTGACCGCCGGGAAAGAGTATGAGTATAAATTCCGGATCGACACGGAGCGTGACGGCGTTAAACTGGAAATGAGTCCTGTCAAGGCCAGTTTCAAGGCCGATGTCAAGCTGGTACAGGATTCTCCACAGCAATTTACCCTGACCGTCAAAGCCTTCCCGCAACAGACAAATGAACCTCTGTCCATCGAACTGGAACTGAAGGTACTGGAGCCCTCCGGCTGGAAGCCTGTCCCGGTAAAGCTTCAGAGGCGGACGGGAAGCTGAATCAGGTTTACTTTTCCGTACCGAGAAACGATTTCCATGACACCCATTTGCCTTTGAAATGCTGCTCCAGATTTGACGGAATGCCTGAAGGTTTAGGCGGCAGATGGGGCATATCGCCGCTGACGTATTTTCTCCATTCAGTGCAGGTCTTAATGCCGATGGCACGAACAAAGTCCCTGGCCGCTTCATAAGACAGGCGGCGGATTTTGCCGTAATAAACGCTGCCGGTGCCGAGCCAGTCGCCGCATGACAGCCAGCCGGTATAATAATAAACCTTTTCCGGGTTTGTCGGAATGTCATCGGGCTTTCTCCCTTTTCCGGGAAGTTTACCCAGGCAGTATAACCGCCATTCATTGATGTCCTTCAATTTGAGTCTATGCACGAACTGCCGCGCCTGCCCGAAAGACCGGAATTTCTTGCGGTGATTGGCAATATTGCCGGTGCCGAGCCAGTCGCCCATGCCCTGCCAGTCCTTCCGGTAAGTCCGTTGAGGATTACTTGGAATGTCATCCGGTTTGGGCGGCAAATCTTACAATTCGCCTTTACAGTACCGCCGCCATTGAGGTTCGCTTTTCAAGCCGAGCTTTCTGACACAGGCCCGCGCCTGCTCGAACGGCCTGGCGACATAGCACCATGAAGAAATGTTATCAGTCCCGAGATAATCCGCCCATGACACCCAGCCGCAGCTTTTGAATACCCGGTCCGGATTCTGCGGAATATCACCGGGCTTGGGAGCGCGGTTGATCATCTCTCCCCGGCAGTAAATCTGCCATTCCTTATGGTTCTTAAATTTCAGCTCACGGGCAAACTGCCGGGAACTCTCGAAGTCTCTATACTTAATCCGATGTTTAGCTCCGGCAGTGCCGAGCCAGTCCGTCCAGGAACGCCAGCCGTGATGCTTATAGACAATATAAGGAAACACCGGAATATTGTCCGGGCGTACCGGCAAATTGAAAAAGGCTTCGCCGTTACAGTATCTGAACCACTGGTCAACGCTTTTAAGATGCAGTGACCTGACAAAGTTTCTGGCATCCTCGAACGGCTCGTGGATTTTGTCATTATGCTCAACCACGCCATTGCCCAGAAAGTCCGGCCAGGATATCCAGCCGCTGTCCCGGTAAACCTGATCCGGGGACGCGGGGATGTCCTTGGGCTTGATGCCGCGATTAAGTCTTTCCCCCTGACAGTATTGCCGCCATTCAAGGATAGCAGTCAGTTGCAATGACCGGGCAAAATTCCTGGCATCTTTAAAGTGCCGGTATTTCCATCTGGATTCATAGCCCAGAAAGTCCGGGAACCCGCACCAGCCCTGATAGCGGTAGAAGATTGCCGGACGATATGGAATATCAGGCGGGCACTCCGGCAGATCCGGACGCTTACCCTGAGTATAATCATCCCAGGCCTGTTTCGATTTCAGCTTGAGTGTGTGTGCGAATTCCCTTGCCGCAGCCAGTGGTTTGTAAGACGGTTTGGGTTTAAATTTTCCGGGCTGACTCATAAAACATCTTTCTTTTGTGTAAGACGCTAAAGATATTCGCCACAGGGCTGTTTTTCAAGTTTTAACCCGATTCTCCAGCAAAAAAGAATGAAACTAAAATTTAAAAATTGAAGAAGTCCAACAGCCGTCGTGTCACCAGTTGCTCGATGAATAGTCACCGGCGCGAGGCGCTTTCCTTATTTTTCGATTGTAACGGGGGATATGGGTGACCAA
>CAIJKT010001044.1 GCA_903821255.1 uncultured Lentisphaeria bacterium
CCGGTCGTTCTGGCGATGCTGGGCGTGCCGCGTCCGCAGATCCAGATTATCCGCAACACCTATCCCGGCGGCATCCTGGCCTATATCAAGGATAAACTGCGGCATGTCTTCACCGAGCTGCCGGCGCAGGAGAATTATTTCTGGAGAGTCTATATCCGCGGCGAGTACACGCCGGATTGCTGTCCGGACTATCTGAAAGAGGAAAATTACATGCGGCTGCAAGCCAATGTCAAACGGGTGCGTGTCTACAATTCAACCGTTACCGGTTTTCTCCAGGAGAATCCCGGCGAATACACCCACTTCGTGCTGCTGGACCATCAGGACTGGCTGGCGGCGCACGACGTTCCAGCGCTGGAGGAAGAATGGATGCAGATCATCCATAACAGCGCGGAAAACGCCAGACTGATCATGCGGTCAGCCGCGCCGGAGATTGATTTCATTCCTGAACTCGTGGCCGCAAACTTGAAAAAGCACCCGGAGCGCACCAGGCCGCTGCACCAGCAGGACAGGGTCGGCACTTACGGCAATCTGATGTTTGCCGAGGTCGTCTGATGTTCTCTGGAACCACTCAAAGCACGCCGGGCTGTGTTCAATCCGCCAGGATGGAACGGTATTACCGCCTGCATTCGCACATTTACGACTATACCCGCTGGAGTTTTCTGTTCGGGCGGAAAAAAATCATCGGCATGACGGCTGATTTCGTCAAGCCGCGTCGCATTCTTGAGGTCGGCTGCGGTACCGGGGCCAACCTGGAAGCGCTGGCCCTGACCTTTCCCGATGCATCGACCACCGGCGTGGATATCTCTGATTCAATGTTGAACAAGTCCCGGCGGCGGCTGGATAAATACGGCGACCGCCTGGAACTGCTGAACTGCAATTACAACCGCCCCGTCCGGCGCGGATGCCATGACCTGGTGCTGTTTTCCTACACGTTGACCATGATCAATCCCGGCTGGCGGGATGCGCTCAATGCCGCAGCCGCCGACCTGGCCCCTGGCGGCTGCTTGGCGGTGGTGGACTTTCACCGCGGCGGAACCGCCTGGTTCTCCGGCTGGATGGGCATGAATCACGTGCGCATGGAAGGCGAACTGCTGCCTTCGCTGCAGCAGAGTTTCGAACCGTTATTCCTGTCAGAAACCAAAGCATACGGCGGGTTGTGGCAATATTTTTACTTCATCGGCAGCAGGCGCGGTTAAACTTCTGCGCCTGAGCCATATTCCCGGCCGGAACCGATTTTCAGTCTTTTCCCTGATGATAATGATTATTTTCTTGATTTAAAGTTAATGACTGTTACATTTAAAACATGTGCCGTTTTTTAGTGTAACCTCAAATAACCACATGGAGAGAATCATGAAAAAAATGTTAATCGCCGCCGGAGTAACGCTGTTCGCAGTTGCCGCATTTGCCCAGGACGCCGCACCGGCTGCCGCCGACGCCGCAAAAACCTGTGTAACCAAAAAGTGCTGCGCCAAGGCAGGCACCCCCGGATGCTGTAAAAGTAAAGACAAAACCTGTCCGATGAAAGCTAAAGCCGATGCTGAAAAAGCCAAAGCTGATGCCGCCAAGGCCGCCGCCGATGTCAAAACCGACACCGCCAAGGCCGCGACAGACGTTAAAGCTGATGCAGCCAAGACTGCCGCGGACGTAAAAGCCGATACCGAAAAAGCCAAAGAAGAATCCAAATCATGGTGGAAATTCTGGTGAGCTGACGCCGGCAAGCTGACATTCAAAACCCGTCTCAACCAGGACGGGTTTTTTATTTCGGCAAAAGATTTTCGTCAATTGTCTAAAAACTCTTGACATTATCGTTTTTTTGTTGTATAATCCTAATACAGAGTCAGTGATGTAACGGGAATGAGCCATATAAGCGCCCCCGCTTTGATCTGTTAGATCAATTGTTTATCACTGACTCATTCTTTTTTACGACTATACCCTCACCTTGAACTATTGAACTATTCATTCCCAGTCCTCCCGGATTATGGAAAAGCGCCGATGCCCTCCTGCTCAAGTGGTCGCCAGAATGTCCGGAATGTTGAAAGATGGCGGGAATCAATTCTATTTATTGAATTTTAATCGTAAAATGTTCGATTTTTCGGGTAAACCTATTATATTACGC
>CAIJKT010001045.1 GCA_903821255.1 uncultured Lentisphaeria bacterium
AGTGTCGTTGAGCATAATGCGTTTTGTTCTCATTTTCTGATTTACCGGTTCTCATTCTGACTCATGTCCTTTTATATATAGCAGTTTTGTCAATGAAAAGAAGCGCAAAGCATTTAACTACAGCGGATTAGCCTGTGTTTGCAGAGAAATTAAACAGGGATGGGCAGGAGAGAAATGCATTATAATCAGGATAACCTTATCCCGCGGAATTGATTTTGGGCTGCCTGGCGGCGCGGTATTTGGACGGGGTTGTTCCGGTTGCTTTTCTGAATTCCCTTGAAAAATAGTTGCTGTCATTGAAACCGGCGTTAAACGCGATTTCATCGATACTCAGCCGGGTGCTGTCCAGCAGTTCGCAGGCATAATTGATTCTCAGTTCAATCAGGTATTCCTTCGGAGACGCGCCGTTAATCCGTTTGAAATGGCGGAGCAGCGAACTCATTGACAGTCCGGTATTCTCGGCCAGTTTTTCTATCGATACTTTTTCGGTGAAATGCTTATGCAGGTATTCTATCGTCCGGCTGATGCCGATATGCGGGGATCGGGTATTCTCCACTTTGCCGCCGATGGTCCTGGCCAGATATATCATTATCTGCATAAATAATGCGGTTGCCGCAAACTGACAGCCGGGCTGACGCTCGCTAAGTTCAATCTCCAGTTTCTCGGCCAGGGCGAGTATTTCTTCCAATTCTTCCTCGTCCAGTTTGAATATCTCAGGTTTTTCAGCCCGGCCCTTGAAGATCATGTTGAAATACGGCATCGCATAGACATCCAGCAGCGGCAGCGGCAGCAGATCTGTCTCGAAAATGATATTCAACAGGCTTAGGCCGTCCTCCAGGTATTCATGATAAACTCCTTTGGGAATTACAAAAATATTTCCTCTGACCAATTCCGCAGGTGGATTGTCGCCTATCGCGTGTAAACCATTTTTACCATAGATAATGACCAACTCCGTAAATTCGTGGCAATGCATACCTGTTGCATCCTGCGATGCCATGCGGACGACCTTCAAGGGAAAATCCCGGTCTCTTATCCTCGTTTCAAAGTCGAAAGTTCTTTTTAATGCCATATTGACGAATTTGTGCTATTGTTTGACGAATTAATCAAGGTTTCAATTACTGTTAAGAACTATACTATAGACAAATCTTAAATCAACATGGAATTGAAATGAAAAAAGAAAGAACATATCTTTCAGCACAATATTTTCTGAATCATAAGCTTGAGCCGGAGGAAGTAAGGCGGCAGATAAGAGAATTTGCGGACAAGGGTTACCAGGGGGTATTCGCCCATGCGCGCCAGGGACTGCTCACGCCTTATATGTCGAATGACTGGTGGAACATCATTGACGTAATTATTCAGGAATGCGAATTGACCGGCATGAAATTCCAGATATGGGACGAGGATTATTTTCCCAGCGGCATTGCGGGGGGCAGAACCGCCTGGGAGCATCCGGAACTGGCCGGCCGGAATATGAATTTCACGGTCAGAATATTTGAAAACTGCGATGAAATCGAACTTGATTTCAAGAAGGGCTATCTTCTGAAAGCCTTTGCCATTGAGCTGGATGCCGACGGACAATGCCTGAAGTCAACTGATATTACCGGATACTGCGGCACCAGGCGTCAGGAATGGACGGAACGCCGCGTCCAGCATACATTGTATTCGCCGCTGCTGGCGTTGAGCGGCAATCCGCATTGGCGGTGCAGTTTCATCGATAACCGTTTTGCCGTCTGCTGGAAACCTGAAAGAAAAGCCAGATACGCGGTCATCGGCGTCACGGTGGAGTTTAATTTTAACAGAACCTGTCTGATGGATCCGCGCACCGCGAAAGCGATGCTGGATTCCACTTATGAAGAGTATTACAAAAGATACGGCAGGCATTTCGGCGGCCTGGTGGACAGCGTATTCTTTGATGAGCCGTCCAACGGTTGTGAAATATATCCATGGTCAGCCGATTTTGCTCAGGAATTTCTCAAAGATCATGCTTATGACATTCTCGAAAATATCCATCATCTGGCTTATGACATCGATGAACAATCACCTGCCGTCCGGGCGCATTTCAGGTCAACGCAGCACCGGCTGATGACGGCGAATTATCTTGAGCAATCCCGCGAATGGTGTCACCAAAGAAATATAATTTTCAAAGGTCATTTGACGCGCACCGAATGGCTTTCGCTGAATGCCGCGGGATGGCCCAATGAATTGCGCTGCTATAAATATGTTGACATTCCCTGTTGCGATCCGCTCGGCAAAGCTTACGGGTTCAAAGATACCGCCGCCTACCACACCGGCATTAAGGTTGTTGCCTCGGCGGCGCATATTTTCGGTAAAGAACTGGCGGGGAGCGACTGCCTGGCGGTCATCGGCGATGAAGTCGCATTGCGCGACCTGAAAGGAATGCTGGACTATCAGATGGCGCTGGGAATAAATTACTTCGTCATTCACGGATACTCTTATTCGATTGACGGGCCGCGCAAGGATGAAGTGCCGCCGTCAATTTTTTATCAGCACAGCGAATGGGGTTACATGAACTGCCTTTCTGACTATGTGAAAACCGTCTGCGGCAGGCTTTCTGAAGCCATGCCGGTCTGCGGCATTCTCATGCTCTATCCGTCAACCAGCCTGGCCTGCCTGCAGAAACCTGAAAACGAATCATGGAGTTTTAAACACGATTCATGGTATGTACTTGAAAATGAAAAGAAAATCCATGCGCTGGTTGATGATTTGCTTTCGTCACAGCGCGATTTTGATTTAATAGATGAAGTTACGCTCAGCGAACTTGTTTCGGAGAAAGGTATTTTAAACCATCAGAATAATTACGGCGCGATAGTGCTGCCGTATGTGAAATTCATCCCGGAATATACCGCGCAGGCACTGTACAGATATGCCGGCGGCGGCGGCAGGGTCATCCTGGTTGAAGACATCCCGGTTGTCCTGTCCGCCAAGCCGGAAAAGCTGAATACGCAAGGCATGGAACTGGTTAACGGCAATCCCGCTGACATGCTGCCGCCGGTTGCCGCAATCAAAGGGAATGGCGCGGAAGATATTTTCGTCAGCAGATATATTGAAAACGGTAAAGACCTTTTCTTCCTGTATAACCGCTCTAAAAATGTTTTCCATGGTTCCTGCGAGGACATCCCAGTTGAAATCCAGCCGGTTTCCGGACTTATGCTTGACGATGCTTACAGGCTTGAAAATGTACAGGAGAAAATCCTTGAACTGAACAGCGGCTGGCAGGTGGAGTTCGGAGAAAATCAGCTTGCCATGAATTCCCAGCATGTTTTCGCGGATGCTGAAATTGAAAAAGCCGACTACGGACAGGGCAAAACTTATGATTTGATGATGCGTGAAAAGAATCCAGCACCGGCTAATAGTTCGAAAGTCATGTACCGGTGCCGCTTTACCAGTTCGGGCAATATCTCCGGCGCGAAAATCGTAATGGAAGAAAGCTCCGTATCCGGCAACTGGAAACTTTATGTGAACGGAACGCTTATAGACAAATGGGAAAAAAAGCGTTTTTATGATTGTAAGAATATCTATGCCGATATAGAATTAAAGCAGGGGAATTCGCCGCTGGTCAACGTGATCGATATAATAGTTGAAGATGGAGAATTGAAGGAAATACCCTATTTGTATGGGAATTTCAGATGTTCGTATCCGCACGGGCACCGGTCATTTCCGGACATTTCCGCAGCGGAAAAAGTTTTTGACGCCGGGATTCTGTCGGACTGGGCGGACTGGGGCTATCCAACATATTCCGGCAAAGCTGTCTATACGAAAACATTTGCAATTGAAAAAGGCGGAACCTATATGCTGGATCTCGGGCGAGTGAAGGACATCGCGGAAATATTTGTGGATGATATGGTTTCAACAGTTCTGCCGTGGCCGCCATATCGGCACAAACTGGAACTGGCGTCCGGATTCCACCGCATCAGGATAATCGTGACCAACGCTCCCGGCAATATGTTCAGGCATGCCAATCTGCCTGCCGGTCTGCTCGGGCCAGTCAGAATATCAATAGTGAAAAATAAAGATTCAGATAAAAAATAGTCTTGAGAAATCAAATGAACATAGAAAAGGAAAAAGACAAATGAAAACTCAATTATTAACAAAAAAGGAGAACTGGAAATGAGAGACATCGAAAGTCGTAAGTCGTTGGAGTTCACGCTTATAGAACTCCTTGTCGTGGTCGCCATCATCGCGATTCTGGCCTCAATGCTGCTTCCCGCGTTAAATAGCGCCAGAAAGAAAGCCAGGGAAATATCCTGTGCTTCTAATTTAAAACAGATAGGAACCGCCGTTATTATGTACGCAAATGATAATAAGGAAGACTTGCCACCCCCGCCGCGTTCGGATATATACCCTGGCAATTGGACGACAACTGCCGTGGTTGGTTATCCCGGAGGAGAATGTTTTCAGAATAATACAGGGATGAGTATAGCCAAAGCTCTTTGTCCGATCTATTTAAAAAGCAGTTCTTTAACTTTATGTTCTACCGGAGTGCTCAATATCTCTGCTGCTCAGCTTGCCGCGAATGTCGCAGATAAACTACCGGAATATACTACTTATCAGGCGATCTGGCGCATGAGTGGTTTCTATAACTTCTCTCCTAAAAATATGCGGTCTCGTCCAGCATGGCTTTTGGTCGGAGACATTGCCGCAGGACCAGGTTATGGAGATGTATTTACTAATCATCCCGGCAAGAGCAACCTGGATCCGGCAGGCGCTAATTGGTGTTTTCTTGACGGTCATGTCTCATGGATTAAAGGAAATGATTTAACTTCCGTTAATTCTTATCACCGATATCCCAAACCCAACGGACCTGGCCAACCATAAGATCAACTTGATATGCCAATCATTTAAACTTTTAAAATCTAATAATTGGGGAAATACATAAAGAACGATGAGCTTTTTTCCTGGCTTGATTATCATTGTCATAAATAATTTTAAATCGAAGGTGATAAATGTCGAAATCTGTTAAGTTTCTTGGTATTGCAGTATTGGCTTGCGCTCTGACTTCCTGGTGCGCGTGCGCTGAAATCGAGGCTGATATCGTCTCCATTAATTCTCCTAATTTATTGGTTAATCCTGGCTTCGAGGAGGTTAATGCAGCAGGAGGACCGGCAGGGTGGGTTTTTGCCAACATGGCTAATTCCAACAAGATATCTGCCGGCGTCAGGAGCGAGGACTCCATCGGCAAATACTCTGCCTTTGTAGTCACTCCCGGCAACCTTCCCGGCTACTGGACACAAGCTAAAGCTGTTCCAGTCGCCGAAAATGCTACCTACTTTGGCAGCGCCAAATTTAAATCTAACGGTCCCAATACCCTGCTATGGATTCAAACTGAGCAGTGGGATGACGGCAAATGCGCACTTGCTCCGCCATGGAGTCAAACCGTAATCTTTTCATGGTGCAACGGCGCACAAGGATCGGCATTGCGCGACACTCTTGGATTGTTTATTGACCCCAAATTGATCAAAACCGTCAGCGAGGATGCCTGGACGACTCATACGATGGAATTTACCGTTCCGGCAGGACACGGAATCAAAGATTATATCATTCGCACTGGCGCCTACTTTGGCCGAGGCGGGTATCTCATGATTGACGATGTCTATTTTGGCTTGGCCAGGCGGCAAATGAAAATTACCATAAAGGGGGCAGATTTAGTCAAAGCCGAAGTTAAGACTCAAAGTGGCGAGTCCGCTGTAAGCAAGATACTTGACCCCAAATTGTCTACTCAAATATGGGAGTTTGAGTTGCCATCAAGCAAGACTGTTTATGTGCTGAAAGTTACTACCGTCAATAATCAAACCTGGATGAAGGAGTTTTAATTATGCGTTATTTTAGTGTTATCATCATGCTTGCAATCTGGGCTGCGACTTTGGCGGGAGCTCCCATCAATCTTCCCGATGGCATCGGTCAAATCACCATCAGCAGCGAAGGCAAAGAACTGACTGGCGAAATTACCGGATCAGAGTGGAAATGTGCAGATATAAAATGCCAAATCAAAATTACCAACCGGGCAGGCATTCTCGAAGTTCGCATGGTCTTTACAACCCCCGCCGCAACCCCGAAAAAGCTGTTGCTCAAAGTCAGCGGTCAATTTTCGGGAACGTCACCTTTCACATATTTCAACGGCTCCACTGAAAAGACGTTGAATGAACGCATTAAACGTCTTAAACGCGACGAGACCTTTGATACTTTTCCCTTAGTCAGCCTCTATGACACCACCAAAGGGTTAGCTATCGGGCTAACTCCTGACACGGTAGTAGGTTCTCTGACTTCAGCGGTTGAAGTAGATAGCTCCGTCAGCGGTACATTGAGTCTCGCGACTCAGGTTGTGCTGGACAACATCAAGGAGCAGGAGGTGGCCTTTGTCCTGATGCTCTACTCCTCTGAGTTCGGCTATGCCAACGCTGTGGAAAATTATTACAATGTATATCCTGAATACTTTGTTCCAGGCAAGGATATCAACCCCAAGATTTACGGGGTGGGCGGTTACTATCAAGCGGCCTGTTGCCAGCATCCCCTGGAACTTCACGGCGGTCGCGCTTCCCTGCTCGATTGGGAATGGTCATATGCGCCTTGGATTGAAGCGGGAAACTGGCACACCAGTAAAGAACAATGGATAGACGGGGTCTCGGAAATTTCTCAATTCTATAAAATTAATGGTGCGAAAAAAGGCACTTTTGAAGAGTTTAACGCCTCTGTCAAAAAAAGATTTGACGTCGGAACCCGTACTAGCGCCATGTATTTTTACATTTTAGTAAAAGATATGATTATGACGCTTGGTGACAAATATCCGGAAGCGCGTTTTGCCAATGAAAATGGTGCGGACAAGACCCCGTCTGGACTTTATTCTATTACCAGTAATAAGAATAAAACCTACTTGACTTTTGCCCCCGGCAGCAATTTGCAGCCTTACATTGAGGAGCAGTTGCGTCTTTGTGTACAGGATTACCGAATCGATGGATTTGCCTTTGACATGGCCAATTTCGGGGTAAATAATTATGGCAGGAGCCAATTCAAGTACGCCGTCGGACGTTGCTTTGACGATAATGGGCGGATTTATACGCCAGACAGTATTCTTCCCGTCTATTTTGCCGACTACATCCACACCCTCAAGCGCGGTGACGAGAAGATGACCGTCTACATGAATATGGCGCGCGAAAGCCTCTCTCCATGGGGAGTGTTCCACGCTGACGGAGTGATGTTTGAGGGAGAACCAGATTCCGAGATTGTCAATTCACACACTTTGCGATTGATGGCGGGACGCAAGCCGATGACATTCTGGGGTGGATTGGGTAATGGCGAATCGAATCCCTCAATTTTGTGGAATCAAGCGACCAAGCCAGATGACAAAAAAGCCCTTTACAACGGACTGAAAGAACTGTTGCTTTTAAAGTGCCTTGAGTACGGGGCCTCCCCGATGAACTGGGCTATCGTCTCGGATCTCAATTTCTTCACCCCGTTTATCAAGCCGATCATTGCGATGAAAAAGGCGGGATTCAATCCTGTTTCTGCGATCAAGAGCAACGCCGGCAAATTATTGTGGTATGGGCGTTTCGGTTACAACGAGAATACTATTTTGACCATCACCAATCCGCAACGCGAGGCGGTTACGGCGGATTTTGAAATTGTAACTAAATATTTTGGATCTGGTTCGTATATTGTGGTTCCACACCAGGGACAGACACTGAATGAAAAGTTTGACGGCAAAAGCATCAAATTTAATTTGACCATGCAACCCAAGGAAAAAATGATTCTCACGGTAATTAAATTAGCAGACAACACAAGCGGCGAAGTCAATGTCTCGGCAGCGACCTACCGTAACATCAACTTGGGCTTCAGGGAGTTAAGTAAAAAAGCCGATTTGATTATACCTTCCGAAGCATTAGATGGCGGAATGTTAAATCCCGCTGATTTTAATGCCGATAAAGGCTCTAAGCTAAAAATTGAGTACCTTGATCCTGTATGGGTGAGCTCAACGTACAAGGCGATTGCCGGCTTCTTTACCGCTTCGATGCAGAAGAATAGTGCCGCGTCGCCAGTTATAGTGCTGCCGCAATCGCCAGCGCGCGATTTGGAGACGGCGGCGATTATGCTTGATCGCTACTACCCATATTGTGAGGGATCGATGGCGTATGCACATCGGAGATGGACGGTGGAGTCCGGCTTTATCGACGCCAAGTTTGCTACTTGTAATCCTATGACCATCACGAATGCTCCATTGGCGAATCGTAAGGCAATTTATATTGGCAAGGCTAATGATTTTCCGCAGTTCGCACCACAATTGAGCGCCGCTAAACTGGCGAGGGCCTGGATTGTCAAAATTGACGACAACACTCTCTTTATCGGAGGGAAAACCGATGCGGATGTTTTGGAATCGATGAAGGAATATTTCGCCATATTAGATAAGTGAATCTGTTTTTCCAAACCAGCAAAGCATATTTCATAAATGCGGTTTTGATTAAAATTAATATTAAAATTGGGAGGAATGAAAATAAATTGACCAATTGAGAAAGTCGCGTTGATTATGATTTTTTGAAACAATTATTAGTATTGGAGGCAGCAAATGTCAAACTTAGTTAAATCTCTTGGTATCGCGGTATTAGCTTGCGGATGTGTTTTTGCAGTTCTTGGCCAGGACAAAGGCGCAAACCTTTTAGAGAAATGGAATATAATG
>CAIJKT010001046.1 GCA_903821255.1 uncultured Lentisphaeria bacterium
ATCATTCTGGTCAGATTTGCCTCCAATATTCCGTGTCCGGGTGTTGATCCTGCGGCGCTCAAAGCTTATTTCCACCTTTTCAGCAAAGACAGCGCGGGTGGAATGCTGATGGGAATGTTCGACCTCTTCAGCGGGGGCGCATTGCATCAGTTTGCGCTTGCGACTCTCGGGATTATGCCTTACATTACCGCTTCGATCATCATGCAGTTACTGGTTCCGGTCATCCCTTCGCTGGAAAAGCTCCAGCGCGAGGGCGATGTCGGACGGCAGAAAATCAATCAATACACTCGTTATCTTACAGTTTTAGTATGCCTGATTCAGGGAACGATGGCAGCAATGACGATGATAAATCCGACCAGAGTCGGTCTTCCGACTCCGGAAACGTCGCTGGTATTCAGTACCGGCGCGGGATTTGTTCTCATGACTGTTATCGTTCTTACTTCCGCCACCATGCTTGAAGTATGGCTGGGGGAACAGGTAACTGCGCGCGGCATTGGCAACGGCGTATCAATTATCATCACTATCGGTATTATTGCCAGACTGCCGCAGGCAGTTATGCAGTTGATTGACATGGCATGGAATCAGGCCACCTCCGCTGGAACATCGTTCAAGCCGGTGCAGCTTCTGATTCTCCTGATGCTGTTCGCACTGGTCACTGCCGCAACCATCCTGCTGTCACAAGGACAACGCCGCATTCCGATTCAAATGGTCAAGAAGAGTGTCGGCAACCAGGTTCAGGGCGGAACTACTTATATGCCGCTGAAGGTTAACTTCTCCGGCGTAATGCCGATCATTTTCGCCAGCGCGATTCTGATGATTCCCGGTGTGCTCCTGCAATGGGTGCAGTGGCATGAGATTGCCAACGCCATCCGTTACGGCTCGATCGGCTACATGTGCATGGACGGCGTGATGATTCTGGCGTTCTCCTACTTCTGGGTTGCCAACCAGTTCAATCCGATCCAGATTGCTGATAACCTGAAGAATCAGGGTGCCTATATTCCCGGGATTCGTCCCGGAACACCGACTGCCGATTTCCTCGATTCCACAATGACCAGAATTACTCTCTCCGGCGCGTTGTTTCTGGCGGCGCTGGCAATTTTCCCGACGATTCTGGCGGAATATTTTAAAGTTCCATTCATGGTCGCGCAATTCTTCGGCGGTACCAGCTTGCTGATTATGGTCGGCGTAGTGCTTGACACTTTAAGCCAGCTTGAATCGCACTTGACCATGCGCAATTACGAAGGGTTCCTGAAGCACGGACGACTCAAAAGCCGCAGCGGAAAATAATCCGGGCTATGGTTATGTTTTGTGTGTTTTGTGCGAATCCCGAAACTCATAACTCAGAATTGAAGTTATGGCTGAAAACGTTATAGCAATTGACGGACCGGCGGCCTCCGGAAAAAGCACCATCGCCGGTCTGCTCGCAGACCGGCTCGGCATTCCCTACATCAATACCGGCAATATGTACCGTGCTGTCACCTATTATGCCATTCAGCAGGGCCTCGGCCTTTCCGATTGTTCCGAAGAGAAACTCTCCACGGTTTTAAAACAAATAAAACTGGATTACGTCAAAGCGGCATCCGGCCAATATGAAATCATGCTCAACGGCGAATTTCCCGACGCTAAAATCCGCACCCCTGAAGTCGCATCGCTAGTCAGCCCCGTCGCCGCTCTGCCCAATGTCCGGGCGTGGCTTATAGACAAGCAGCGCGAATTCGCCAGACTGGGCCGGATTGTCATGGAAGGCCGTGACATCGGGACCGTGATTTTTCCCGGTGCGCAATATAAATTTTTTCTCACCGCCAGTCCCGAAGAGCGCGCCAGACGCCGGCTCGCACAGGACGGCGAATCCCCCGACGGCGCAACTGTTGAATCTGTAGCCAAAGCCATTGCCGAACGGGATCTGCTGGACTCAACCAGAAAAACAGCACCGCTGAAAAAGGCTGCTGACGCAATTCTGATTGATACAGGCGGGATGTCTATCGAACAGGTGATCGAACAAATTTTGAGGTATATAAAATGAAAATTCACCAGATGCAATACCGGGTTCCCTATGCGGACACTGATCAGATGGGAGTGGTTTACTACGCTAATTATCTGGTATATTTTGAACGCAGCCGCACTGAGATGCTGCGTGATGCCGGACTGCCTTACAGCACTCTGGAAAAAGAAGGTGTTTTTCTGCCGGTTTCGGAAGCATACTGCAAATATCTGGCTCCCGCTCATTACGATGAGCTGCTGACGTTTAAAAGCTATGTCGAGGAAATCAAAGGCGTCAGAATTAAAATGGCTTCTGAAATCCTGTGCGGCGAGGAGGTTCTGGCTCGCGGCTATGTCGTGCTGGCCTGTGTGGGCCGTGAAGGAAAACTAATCAGGCCTCCTGAAGCGCTCTGCAATGCCTGTCAATAAGTCCTGCTCAAGACCGCCTATGCGTTTTTATTTTTCTTCGCCTGATTTCTCTTGAAAAAGTAGTCGAAGACGAAAGCGAAGCGATATCTGATTCTCAATGTCTTATACCAGAACGCCATTGTATTCAGCACCATATATTGGGCGGTCAGTTTCAGGCGGCCTTTGAACCACGGTCCGGTGTAGTAGAACGCGGCCATGAATTTGGCGGGGCCTTGAAAGTGAATCAGATTGAAGCGGATTTCAGTTTTTCTGGTTTCGTTGAAGCAGAACGGAATGCCATTCTTCCATTCAAACACTTTTTTGCCCATGCGGAAGCGATACGTTTCGGCATCGCCGCCGACGGGAATATTGATATGAGTATCGAATGTGGAATTTTCGTAAACCGCGATCAGATTGCAGACTTTATCCGGACCGTAGCTGTGATAGAATTCATTGACCGCAGTCATGTCGCTGAAGCCGCCCAGGATATTGTTGGCGCGGTTGTATTCCCACATGGCTTTAATCTTGTTCAGCTTTGACGCATCGGTATAAAAAGTCGGCATCAGTTCGCAAAATTTGCTCAAAGCCGGGAGTTTCCAGTAGGAAATGCCCGGGGATGCACATTCCGGGCTGTAAATCGCCAGCCCGACGTCTTTTGTGCTGAACATTCCGGCATTTACCTCGTTGATATCCGCATACATCAGCACATCGGAATCGCAGACAAAAACCTCCTGATAACCGGAGCTGCGCATGAATTCCTCCAGCACGAACCAGCGCTGAAGGCAGAACCGTTCATAATTATATGGATTGGTGGAGAAATGCTGGTATACTTTCTCGAATTCCGCCGCGCTTGTGAAATACTGCCGGATGTTGACATGCCTGACGACCGTTCCGAGCCGGGCATTGGCATCGTCGCCAAGCAGAATTACCTCGGAGGACGGCGAGGCAAATTTCGCCTGGCGCAGCGTAAACTCCAGATATGAACTGTAGCCTGTGTGAAGAAAGATGATTGGCAGTGGCATAATTTCAGTCCGCTTTCTTTTTGTCTTGATAAAAATGTATAAGTTCCATGGTGATTTTCAGCCACACCGGAGCCAGCAGCAGAACCAGCAGCGCATCCAGCAGCAGCGTTCCGGCGATCATCCCCGGCAAGCCGAGGTTCTGCCCGTACAGCCATGTTGCGGCCGCAACTATCACCAGTCCGGCAAGCGCTATATACAGCATCCGCGTGACCGGGAGTCGCATGGTAATCTTTCCGCGCAGCACACTGTAAAAGGCCAGGCAGATGAACAGATAGGAGAGGGATGTTGCAGTCGCAGCCCCGTTGATATTCCATAGCGGAATCAGAATCGCGTTGCAGACGACATTAAACAGCGCGCCGCCGAGCATGATGGCGGCCCCCTGACGGGCGGCCCCGCACGAATTCAGCGCATTGACATAAAAGCTGGCCGCCGCGAAGAAGATGGTTCCGGTACAAAGTATTGTCAGCGCCGTTCCGGCTTCCGTGAATTGCTGGCCGAACAGTATGGTGATGATGAATTTCGCCAGCGGCAGCGTTGTGATCAATGCCAGCCACAGCAGGATGAAGAGGATGGCGCTGATCGCTTCGGTCAGCTTGGCGATCTCCTCTTTTCTGCCGTGCTGCCAGAGTTCGGAAACGATCGGCGTGAAGACTACCGGCAGAATGATGATTGACTGCACAATCTGAACAATCGGCAGCGCGATGTTGTAGATACCCACTCTTTCCGGGGTGCTGAGTCCGGCGAGCATTATCGAGTCCATATTGGATATCGCCGTCAGCCCGACCAGCCCGACCGCAATCCATCTGCTTAAATCCCAGGTATGTTTGAACGTCCTCAGGTTAAACGTGATTTCCGGCGCGGCTTTAAGACCGAATTTCCGGGCCAGAATAATATAGGCGGCGATGAATGACAACAGGGCGCAGGCCGGAAACATGGCGGCGGCAAAAACTAATCCGTATTGTGCGGAAAAACATACTATCCCGAGAAAAATCAATAGAATTTTGGCGGACTGGAGCAGATTTTTGATGCCGAACGCCTTGGCGGAATCCATCGCTGACATGCAGACCGTTTCCGCCGACTGGAAAATCAGCAGCAGCGCCACGATCAGAAAGACCGCCTGCCCCGCCGGAAATTTGTAATAATGAACCACGAGAAAAGAGGAGAGCAGCGCCAGAACCAGGAAGACCGCGGTGCCGAAAGCGGTTTTGATCATCAGGATGAAGCTGTAGATGGAATTGGCGCGTACCGGACGGTTGCCTGCCCGGTTTTTGGCAATCAGGATCGTCCCGGCCTGGGTCATGCCCAGGTCAACCACCGCGAGCAGCAGGGTCAGCAAAGAAAATACCGCATACAGGAAACCGTATTCTCCGATGGAAAACGTGTTTGCCAGATAGCGGCGGACCAGATAATTTATGACGCCGATCAGGACAGCGCCGAGCAGGGAAACGAAGCTTCCCCATAAAAAGATCTTTAATGTGGCAATCCTACTGTGCATCTGGTTTCAACTCATAGATAATGTACGTTGGGTTCTCGCATACTTTGCCGAAAAGGTCCGAATTGGCCAGCATATCGACGAATTTTGCGGGATAGACGCGGATATCCACATTCGAGGACACCATCGACGCGATTTTGGATTTTTCGATGCCGATGAACGCAAAATTATTCTTCCGCAGCAGATCGTAAATCTGACGGTCGGTTTTGGCTTTCCAGACATCAACGGAAATGCTCCAGAACGGTTCATACGGCAGGAAACGCCATTTTTCGGCATACATGAAAATCTTGAATTTCTTGTTGTCGTAAGTGCTCTTTTGGGTATTGAGCGCTTTAATCACCTGCTCCAGGTCGGGGCCGAGGGTTCTGAGCTCGTATATTTTCGTCAGCACAGCGCCGGACTGGACGATGGCGACGATTGCAATCACCGGCAGCAGTTTCCGGTAGTCTTTGAAGCTCACCAGCCAGCAGGAAACCGCGAAAACTATAAACGGGATGCCCGGCAGGAAGTAACGGATATCCGGGGTATTCCGGCCGATGATATATGCCGGAATGAGGTAGCTCAAACCGATAAAGGCGCAGATGAACGAGGGTTGTTCAAATTTCCTTGCCTTAATTTCCCGCTGCAAGCCGAATGCTGCTGCGCCGACGGCAAGCCAGATTGCGCCGCCGAGGTAGATGATCCAGTTCGCAGGAATCCGCAGATCGCCGGGATAGGCTATCGGCGGCAGCGCTTCGGTTGACGGCGGCATTGGCGGGCGGGTGTCTTCAATAATGTTCAATCCGCGCAGAATATCCAGCACTTTATCCACCAGGATATTGTGGCATTTGCCGTCAAAATACTTAAAAACGGCCACGTCGAAAATGAGGATGCAGGTGAATACCAGAAAAACCGAGGTCATGATCCAGACTGAACATTTCAACGGTTTCCGGCGTTCCTGAATAAAAATCAGGAAGCACATGCCCGGCAGCAGCATTACGGAGTTTTCCTTGAAAAAGAACGTTATCGCCGCCAGCAGGATTCCCGGCAGATATTGTCGTTTGAACAGCAGATAAAAAGCGGTCACCATCAGCGCGGTTGCCGGCAGATCCTGATAGAACGCGGTGCCGAAGAGAATGGCTACGGGCAGGGTGGAGACCAGCAGCAGCGTGTTGCAAGTCGCCTCGGGCGAGTTGAATAAATGCCGCGCCGTCAGGAAGCTGAACACTAGCAGCAGGCAGAAAAAGAACAGATGGTAGAATTGCACCGTCATGAAGCCGGGAAACATTTTATAGAAGACCGCGCCCAGATAGTGCCAGCCGATCACATGCGGGCCGATGCCGGAACGCTCCTTGCCGTAATCCGTAATCAGCGACCAGCCGAAAGAAATGTCCGGCAGTTTACCGCTCTGGTTTACCAGCTGGTAATAGTGTGCGGTTTCATCGCCGACCATCGGGCATGAACTGGAAAGCCCCACATACAACATGCCGGCCAGCACCATCGCCGGGATGGCAAAGGTCAGAATTTTTACCGGCAGCATTTGTTTCAAAAAATAATCCTTCAAATTCATTTTTTAGCGTCACCCGCGGTTTGGTTTTTTTTAAGCTTATACACTATATATTGCTGATTCTCAATTACTTTCCCGACTTCCGGAGATTGTTCGAAAAATTTAAGTCTGTCCAGCGGCCAGCCTTTGTCGTACATCACGCCTTTGTATTTATAATTGAAGCGCTTCGCCACCACTACCGTGGCAATATGGTTGGCATGCATGTTCCGCACTATCGCGTTGTTGCTGAAAACTTCATGCGTCCAGGTGGCATTGATGCCGGGAATGTAGTAGGACGCCAGTTCCCATTCCTCCCAGAAGACTCTTTCATTCTTCGGCTGCTGCTTCAGGTAATCCAGCACCTCGGCGGTACCGGTGGACTTCAACTGCCGGCTTTGCAGGGTGTAGCCGATGGCGGCGGCATATTGAATAAGCGCAACCGCGATTATCAGGCAGAACACGGTTCGGGCATGCCTGAAATTGCACAGTCCGCTGAACATGATGACCAGCACGGGAAAGACGATAATCAGATAGCGTCCGTAGCGCCGGGCGAAGAGGAACCACATCAGAAAGAAAAATCCGCCCATCATCAGCAGTATCCAGTATTTGCGCCACAGCCCCAGCAGGTATTCCCGCGTTCCGTGAAGCTGGATCAGCGCCAGCAGGATCAGCAGCGGAATCCCGAACCCGAACCACTGCAGAAAATTAGGCAGCGGAATATCCGAGGCGGGACGGTTGTTGGCGATATAGGCAAAACCGGACGGCTCCGGAATCCCGGCGGCCGGATTGGCTTTGACCTTGATCTCGAACCCTTCGCCGGGCGGCGGGGGCGGGGGAGCTTTCAGCGGTACGCTGATGCCGGCGGCAGCGGCGATCTGCGCCAGATTGCGCACGATCATGTCGTCGCTGCCGAAATTTTTGCCTCTGAACCATACGTCCCAGCCGATCAGCGCCAGGAATATCAGCAGGCAGCCGGCGACGGTCAGCACGGCCCGGCCAATGTTTTTCTTATATTGCATGGCGCAGAGCACCGCGAGAATCAGGAAATATACCGGGATC
>CAIJKT010001047.1 GCA_903821255.1 uncultured Lentisphaeria bacterium
AGCGCGGATAGCTGCCGAGAATTTTCAGAAATTTACACTGCTTCTCCACATCGGCAAACGCCCTGATGACTTTCGCGTCCTCACGGTGGCCGAGAATGTCAACAAAAAAACAATATTCCCAGTTGCTGCTTTTAGTCGGGCGGCTCTCAATCATGGTCATCGTGATACATTCATCCTTGAACGGCTTGATGCTGTCGTAGAGCGCCCCGACTTTGTCTTTTATCGCAAAGCAGATTGAAGTCTTGTCGTCGCCGGTCCGCGCCGGGGATTGATTGCCGAGAATCAGGAACCGCGTGGTGTTGTTGCTGAAATCCTCGATGTTCTCCTCCAGGATCGTGAGATTGAACAATTCGGCGGCCACAGTGCTGCTGATCGAAGCGGCATTGGGTTCCGCCGCCGCGATGCCGGCGGCCTTGGTGGAGCTTTCGGCCTCGATTATTTCCACGCCCGGCAGTTTTTCCTGAAGATAAATCCGGCACTGTCCCAGTATCTGCGGATGGCTGTAAACCTTTTTGATCTCTTCGCGGCGGCATTTGGCCATCAGGTTGTGATGAATCCGCAAATCCATTTCCGCGCAAATGTTCACATTGGACATGATCAGCGTGTCAAGCGTGTAATTGATCGCGCCTTCGGTGGAGTTCTCTACCGGCACACAGCCGTAATCAGTCCTGCCGCTTTCAATATCTTTGAACACCCCGGCAATCGTCGTGCTGGGAATGTAGGTCACGGAATGCCCGAATTTAGCCAGCGCCGCCAGATGGGTGTTGGAACCTTCCTGGCCGAAGAACGTGATCCGGAGCGGATGCTCCAGTTCCAGCGCCCCGGACATGATCTCCCGGTAAATGGCCTGCAGCGCCCGCGCCGACATCGGCCCCTCGTTGAGCTTCGCCACTTTATCCAGCAGCGCTTTCTCCCGTTCCGGCACATAAATGGCCGAATTATTGTTTTTCTTCAATTTTCCGACCTCCAGCACATGCCGGTAGCGCTCATTGATCAGCGTTACAATCTGCCGGTCGATCTGGTCAATCTCGTTTCTCAGTTCTTCAATATTCATTCTCTCACGCCGCTTTTTATCTGATTAATATAATAAATCATCCAGTAATATAATTGCTTTTATTCCGAAAACAATTCGCGTCTTGCATTCGGATATTAATAGCGCAAATGAATAGCGGGTTCCGGATGATACCAGCTACAATCTGTACTGTGGCAAATACGCTGTTCCGGCGTTTACCGCCGTTGACCTGAATGAAGAAATGTCTGAGGACAAACTGATTGAAGCCGTCATACACGTCAAAGCCGGCAGCGAACTCTGCCAGCTGCCGTCCCCGTAAAACTGATCGAACGCGAAACCGTCAGCAAACTGTCCTGATATTCTTAAACCAGCGACCATGCAATAATTGGCTCAAAAACTATCAATTATAAAGGATAAACCTAAAAATGCTGTATATGCTTCAGCATAGGTGATTCTTCTGATTGGAAATAAATTGGCAATCAATCTGTTCCAAATCAGCATTATAATTAATGGACTCACAAAAAACATTATGAATATAATGCAAAGACCAAAAACTTGTTCTGAATAGAAAAATTTACTGCTCCATGGAAGATGTGACCAAGGAAAATCAGAAATGTTTTTTAGTTTATTATTAAGGCTCTTTCGGTGTTTTAGTGGGTAAATGCTCAAAAAGCTGAAATAACAGTTTGAAAAATATGTAAAGCATAGAATAATAAAGACTCCAAATCCAAACCGCCA
>CAIJKT010001048.1 GCA_903821255.1 uncultured Lentisphaeria bacterium
GATTCACTGGAAGAAACCGCCAAAGACATGGATGCGTTTTTCCTGGAAAGCGTAGACGGACGGCAGCATCTCGAACAGTTCAAAGTCCTGGCGAAATTCGGCAAGCCGGTTTTTATTGACAAGCCGCTTGCCTGTTCGTTTGAAGACGCCAAAGCCATTGCGGAAATTGCCATGGCGAAACATGTTCCGGTAGTGACTGCATCGGCAATCCGTTTTGCCAAAGGGATTGGCGATCTGCTGGAAGCCGGTGAAGTTGTCCAGTCCTGTGAAGCGTTCGGACCGATGGCCCTGCTGGCCGATTACCGCGATTACTTCTGGTACGGAATCCATTCCGCCGAAGTGCTTTATGCGATGATGGGCAAAGGCTGCAAGACCGTCCAGACATTCAATACCGAAAAGATTGACGTGATCGTCGGCATCTGGGAAGACGGCAGAATCGGCACGCTGAGAGGCAACCGCACCGGAGCTAACAACTTCGGCTGTGTCGTCACCACGGATAAAGCTGCCAAAGCCGGTTTCGCCTCCGGTGATATTCCGTACTATGCGCTGATGCTCAAAAAAGTGATCCCGTTCTTCCAGAACGGCAAATCGCCTGTCTGCATGGAGGAAAGTCTCGAGGTAATTGCATTCCTCGAAGCAGCGAGCCAGAGCCGGGCGAACGGCGGCAAACCCGTCAATATTATGAAGTAAGTTCCCTGAAAGACAAACTCCGGGTAATGCCGGAGTGTGTTCAGCGGCAGACCAGGCCGGCATTATCGCATTGTTCCAGCGTGTAGTGTTCGGCAACGGCTTTTTCCAGCTTCGGAGCTGACGCGACGTCTCCCAGCATGATTCCGCCGACCAGGATGCGGTTTTGGAAAAACAGTTTCTTGTAGATGTTTTTGAGGTCGTCTTTTGAAGAGACCTTTTGATATTGTCCGTCGCTTTGACCGATGTCCCCGACCGAGAACAGCCGGGTTCCGAATGCGTTCAGCCTGGCGCCGTAGATGTTATGATTGAAGGTCAGCGGTTCTCCGGCAATGTTTGCTCCGGCGATCATGCCCTGCTCTTTGGACGGCTGCCATAAACCGTAGCAGCAGTTATTGAATGACGTGCAGTCGCCGGCGGCGTAAATATCCGGGTCTGAGGTCTGCATGTGTTCGCTGACGATGATTGCCCGGCCGACGTCAATGCCGGCCGACGCGGCGCTTTCGATATTGCATTTCAAGCCCGCGCAGATGATAACCAGTTCGCAGGGGATGTTCTGTTCATTCTGAGTCTGAATGCCTTCGACGTTCTCCTTGCCGCAGATATGGGAAATGAAAACTCCGTAATGGGTTTTGACGTTAGCGCTGGAATTCATCTGCTTAACCAATATTGCCGCCCCCTCCTCGTCAAGCTGGCGGGGCAGAATGGCCGGGCAGGCTTCCAGCACAGTCACATTGGTATCGAGCTTGCTGAGGTTGTCCGCGATTTCCAGCCCGAGCAGTCCGCCGCCGATGACGGCGATATTCTTTGTTCCGTTTTTAATGTACTCATGCAATATGTCGAGTTGAGCTTTATCCCGCAGGGTAATGACTTGCGGCAGTTCGGTTCCCTGAATCGGGGGAATGAAGCAGCGGCCCCCGGTGGCGAGCAGCAGTTTGTCGTACCCGATATTGCTGCCGTCATTTAAAAAGACTGTTTTGTGCTGACGGTTGATGCTGACGGCCTCTATCCCCAGGTGCAACTGGAACTTTTTCTCCCGGTAATACGTTTCCGGATGGAGGAAGAATTGCTCATCGGTTATCGTCTGAGAGATCATCCGGGTAAGCGCCGGGCGGCGGTATGGCAGCACGTTCTCTCTGGAGAAAAGATGTATTTCAGCATCCTGACAGCGGGAACGGATTGCTTCAGCGGCTTCCAGGGCGGCGATTCCTGCTCCAATCATTACGATTTTCATAATAGACCTCTTTTATATAGAGCTATAATAATCTCTTTCGCCTGTTTTTCAATCGCGGCTCCTTTAAATATCTGAAGTCCGGAATTAAATTACCTGCTTAACTTAAGGATATCATGGAAAAGATATATTTCTTCAAAGACTATCTGCTGGAACATTACGGGCGGCAAATGCACCGGATTCCGATAGACTTGCCGTTAAGCTGTCCGAACCGGGAGAAGAATTCCGGTGCGGGATGCATTTATTGCGCGGACGACGGCAACCGCGCCCGTCACTTGCGGCATAACCTTTCGCTGCCGGACCAGGTTGCGCGCGGAATCGAATATGTCAGGACCCGCTACTGCGGCGGGCCGCCGTATATCGCCTATTTTCAGTCTTTTACGAATACCAATGCGCCGGTGGAAATTCTCCGGAATTACTATTCGGAAGTGCTCCGTCTGGCGGATTTCAGGATGATGATCGTCTCAACCCGCCCGGATTGCCTCGGCGGCGAGATACTTGATCTGCTCTGCGAGTTCAAACAGCAATGCGATGTCTGGGTGGAACTGGGGGTTCAAACGTCCAACGAAAAGACGCTCCGGCTGATCCGTCGCGGACATAGTTTTGAGGATGTTAAAACTGCCGCAGCCAGACTTGCTGAACGGGGGCTCAAAAGCGCCGCGCATGTGATTATCGGCCTGCCCGGCGAAGGCCCGGAGGATTTCCGCCAAACCGCCCGGGACATTGCGGCGCTGCCGTTTGCCGGAGTGAAGCTCCATAATCTGCTGGTGCTGAAGAATACCCCGCTGGCAAAAATGTATGCAGATCCGGCGTTCCAGCCGCAAATAAAAATCATGAACGAGTATGAATACGCCGCCGCCGCCGCGGATTTCCTGCGCCTGCTGCCGTCCGGCTGGACGGTCATGCGGGTCACCGCCGATGCCGACGAAAAGGATGTCATCGCGCCGAAATGGTGGATGAAAAAAGGACAGTTCA
This sequence comes from uncultured Lentisphaeria bacterium, assembly GCA_903821255.1. The sequence continues at coordinate 2,894 of CAIJKT010001048.1, forward strand.
TCGATTACCTCTGTAAATACATGGAGCATGGCGGTAATCTCCTCGGAGAGATTCCAGGCACGGAAACCGGCGACGGTTCGCTGACCTTGTATCATCCGGAATACCGGCAGCATTTCCATACGCTGGCCGGAGCGGTTTCCGAGGCCAGGCACAAATTTATCATTCCGTCCAAACTCCATGCGCGGCTGATTGAGCAGCAGGAAGTTACAGTGCTGGATATCGGGTTCGGACTGGGGTACAAC
>CAIJKT010001049.1 GCA_903821255.1 uncultured Lentisphaeria bacterium
CAACAAACTCTGGGATTTGGATATACGCCGTTTATTGACGGTATGCGAAAGACCTGGGCATATCATCGTTATGTACAACAGCGTCGCAAAGGAGTTAAAGCATGAGAACATATTATCGAATTTCAACAAATAAAAGAAATACCCAATGATATCATCCAATTCTTTCAATATTGAGCCGATACGGGAACAGATCAGGGAAGTGCAGTATCTTATTTCTGAACAGGTCATGCGCTCGCTGATGTCGCGGGATATAACATTAGCAGCAATCGAACAGGCAGTGATGAGCGGGTCCATCATCGAAACCCATCAGCATTCCGTACGGAGTATGAGCTGTCTTATTCTTGGATATTACATGGAAAAACCCAATACCGTTCGGCACATATTTTGCAGTTTAAACTGATGTCAAAATACTTTTTAAAAAAGTGGGATACCTGTAAAAAAAACGGGACATTTACATCAATACCTGTTATATGACGGTAAAAACTTCTAAATTGGAGGTCCCACTATGGAGAACATCGTCTTCGAGGAACTATTAGCGCCTGTCTATCCATTCATCAAGGATACTTCAAACAGTCTCTCGGGTGATTCAACAAAATTTAAGCTGTCGTTTCTTCCATTTACCATGAACCTGTTATTCGGGATCATAAACGGAGTCAAGTCGGTAAGCTTACTCGTCTCCGAAATAGCATCATCTGACGAGGCTAAGACATTGGGACTTATTCCCGCCTCGAAGTCAATGTATTCAGAGGCATTTGTTCGTTATGATCCGCAATTATTCAGATCAATATTCTATCAGTCGATTAAAGTTATCAGCTTCATTTGCATCCCAGATATTCAACACCTTGGTCAGATTCTGCTTGTAGATGGGTCCCTCTTCCCAGCTATCGCTACTATGCATTGGGCTCACTATCAAAGCACTGCTAATGCAATCAAAATGCACTTGGCTTTTAATCTTAACAAAATGACTCCTGTCCAATTTCTAATCAAGGAAGCCAATTATTCTGAAAGGAAATTTCTATCGGGAATCCTCGAAAAAGGAATCACTTATGTTTGTGACCGTGGCTACATATCTTTTAAGATATTCCAGGAAATGTACGAGAAAGGAGCCTTCTTCATTATCCGTGGAAAGAATAAAGCTCGTTATGTTGTAGAAGAGCAACTTGTAGTAAATATTCCAGACCAATTCCAGAATTTCATGTCTAAAATTAAAGATATAAAGGTAACATTCGGAAATGGTATAGACAAAAATTTCTATCGTATTGTAAAGTTTGTCGCAATGAAAGAACAATACGTTTTAGTAACAAACAGGTTCGATCTTACAACATATCAAGTTATCATGCTGTATGCATACAGATGGCAGATTGAACTCTTTTTTCGCTTCATCAAAAGAACCCTGAACTGCATCCACTTGTTTTCCCATGATTGCAAAGGCATTCAGGTCCAGTTTTACCTGTATATGATAGTTCACACCCTACTATTGGCTTTCAAGCAGGAATGTGAGCAAATCAGTGATGAGCATAAAGAAGCTGCTGCTGACCGACCGTGCACTAAAAGCAACATAAATAATGGGTTACACAAAGACGCCAGCACCAAAACTGGCAGAATATATGTCAGAGGGTTAGTCTCTATGCTTGGAGGTAAATTAGGAAAGTATTGGAAAATTGGTATTCATTGGTTAACTGTTCTAAGAAGGTGGTTATTAAAACCTTTCGATGCAAACACTGCTTTGGAACTTTCCCAATATAAATAAGGGCAATTATCATGCCGAACGGTATTGGGGCTGGCCAAAAAATACTTGCTGTAAAAACCCTGTATAAATCCTCGTCGGGAGGAGTAGATGCTCTTCTTGAAGGAAGCCCCCCCTCTAATCGTCCAGAACGTCATCCCGACCCAGGATTCAGTGAAAATATACTGATTTTTGAAAGCGATGTCAAACCATTTTTAAGGCAATGGTTTTACGGGATGGTGTTGGAAGCGGCATCATCCGGGGCCAATAAGCAGTCGTGGGAAATGACAAGAGCTGAATTTAATAAAAGTCAAATTGATGAGATGGTTGCTTCCGGAATTCCTCTGGACATTGCAGAAGACCAAGTCGAAAGCAAAATGACAACGTACGGATCTACGGCATCGCCGAGCA
>CAIJKT010001050.1 GCA_903821255.1 uncultured Lentisphaeria bacterium
CCCGGCGATGCTGACCGCCCAGGATATCCTGGTCAGGCTGAATGCGGGAAAATTCAAAATGGTCATTACCGATCAGGAGAACGCGCATAAGATTGACGAAGTGGAGGAGCAATGCCCGGAGCTCAGCGCCAAACTTGTGATTGACGGCGAACGCGACGGCTGGATAAGTTACCAGGAATGCAAATCGAAGCTGGCGCTTTCCCATCACATGGTCAAAACCGCAAGTCCGGTCAGAACCAGAGCCGCCGATCCCATGTGCATATTTTTCACTTCCGGAACGAACAAGCATCCGAAAATGGTGCTCCAGGATTACAGCTATCCGCTGGGGCATCAGGTCACCGCCAGATTCTGGCATGACCTGAAAAGCACCGACCTGCATTATACTGTTGCCGATACCGGCTGGGCGAAAAGTTCATGGGGGCTGTACTACGGGCAGTGGATTGAAGGCGCCTGTGTGTTTGTGCTCGACATGAGGGGCAAATTCAAAGCCGAGGAAATCCTGCCGCTGATGGAGAAATATGAAGTCACCACGTTCTGCGCTCCGCCGACCATCTACCGCATGCTGGTGCTCTCTGATCTGAGCAAATTTGATTTCCGTAAACTGCGCCACTGCTGTTCCGCCGGGGAGCCGATGTTCAATGATACAGTCCAGCTCTGGCGCGAGGGCACCGGCCTGGATATTTATGAAGCTTACGGCCAGACCGAGACAGTCTGCATGATCGCCAATTTCCCCTGCCTGGAATACCGCCCCGGCTCCATGGGCAAAGCCTGCCCGGGCTGGCGGATCGAGCTCCACGACGACGACGGCAGGCCGGTGCAAACCGGCGCAGAGGGAAAACTCGCGGTGAAAATGAAGCCGCGGCCGGTCGGCCTTTTCGTCAAATATCTCAACAATCCGGAAAGCAACAGCACCGCTTTCGTCAATGACTATTACTATACCGGCGACAAAGCCCGGCTGGATAAAGACGGTTATTTCTGGTTCACCGGACGCATTGATGACATCATCAAGAGTTCCGGCTACCGGATCGGACCTTCCGAGGTGGAACATGCGATGATGGACCATCCGGCGGTGCATGAAGTGGCGGCGGTCGCCGCCCCCGACCCGCTCCGGGGCTCCAAAGTCAAGGCCTACGTCGTCCTCAATCCCGGATATGAACCGCGCGAATCACTGGTGAAAGAACTGCAGAAGCACGTCAAAACCATCACCGCCCCCTATAAATACCCGCGGGAGATAGAATTCGTTGACAGTATGCCGAAAACCGCTTCCGGCAAGATCAAGCGCAATCTGCTCCGCCAGCATGCCGAAACCGGCGACAGTTGCTGGCTGGCGTAACCGGTTTTGATGGAGATGCCGACGTCATTCGGGGGAGTTTAAACTATGATCACTTACAAAATACACAACGCATTTTGCCGAAACAGAAGTGCGGTGAAGGCGAATTTATGACTATATAGCTGGTTGCTTGATTTGTTTTCTTGACTTATCAAACGCCTTTTTTAGCTCGTCAATAACCATTTCCCGGCATTCAGGAAACGAACACATCGAAAAGAAACCAGATTTATAGACGCAAAGCAAAAGTTGCTTTTTGGTGACTGCATCCTGAATCTCAACGCTGACCAGTCGCGGATTAGTATAAATTAATTCGACATGTCCAATAGCCGGAGGAAGACTGAATCCGCAATGACCAGTGACAAATACCAGCAGATCGCCATACCTTAAAATACTGTCTTCCCCCATGATTCTTTTTAATTTACTATTTTCAATAAATAGTTCAATATCACGACCAATAAAGGTTACGTCGTCGCTTGTATTAAAATCGAACCCATTGTATTTATCAGCATTGAAATCAGGATTGACTGTTGTATCAATTGTTGTTCCGATAAATGTTCCACAGCCTGAACAAAAAACCGACATTAGCATGACAATTACAAGAGATAGGATGTGTTTATTTTTCATTTTTTCGTTTCCTCAAACATTTACAGTAACATTTGATGCAGGGTGATGACCGCCTGCCCGAGGGAAATGCCGCCGTCGTTCGGGGGGACTTTGCGGTGCAGCCGGACATTCAAGCCTAGCTTTTCCAGCTCGGGGACCAGCAGGGAGACGAGCAGGCGGTTCTGGAACACGCCGCCGCTTAAAACTACATCCGGAGTACGGAATCCGGAATCAACGGCATATTCAATCATACTTATACATGAATTGGCCACCGCGTGGTGAAACGCCAGCGCCAGCGAATTTTTCGAGCTCACATCCAGGTTACGAAACCGTGCAAAATCCGCAAACAATGGCGACCAGTCGAGCTCCGGCAGCGCTCCATTCTTCCTGCATATAAAAGAGGGTTCCGGCAGTTGCGCGGCGATGCCGTTCGCGCGGCGGGCGAACGTTTCCAGACGGATGGCCGCCTGCCCCTCAAAAGATACGGTTTCCGGGGCAACGCCAATCAGCGCGGCGAAGGCGTCGAACAGCCGCCCGGCTGCATGGGAGAGCGGGGCGTTCAGCTTGTTATTGCACTGCACCTGCCAGGTCTCCAGTTCCGAACGTTTAATCTGCGGCATAAACGCGGCGATTGAGTCCATAGATGCGCCGGTCTGGAACAGCCGGGCCGCCAGTTGCCGCGACGGCCTTTTGACCGCAGCGTCGCCGCCGGGCAGCGCGGCCGGCGCGAAGGTTGCCAGACGTTTAAAATCCGCGAACTCCGCCAGCAGCAGTTCCGCGCCCCAGATGGAGCCGTCCGGGCCGTAGCCGGTGCCGTCGAACACCAGCGCCAGCGCCTGTCCGATGCCGTGCTCCGCCATGCAGGCGGCGGCATGGGCGTGATGATGCTGAACGCGGTGCACCGGCACGCCAAGCTGCGCCGCAACGGCCTCGCCGTATGCGGTGGAATGCATGTCGGGATGCAGATCAACCGCCACCGCGTCAGGAATGCGTTTCAGGAATTCGACGAGCTTCTCATAAACAAACTTCATGCCTTGCAGCGATTCCGGATTTTCCAGGTCGCCGATGTGCGGTGAAATCACCGCCTCGTTTTCATAGGCCAGCGTAATTGTGTTTTTCAGTTCAGCGCCCATTGCCGCGACACATTTCCCGGCGGGGTTGGCAATTTCCAGCGGTTCGGGAGCATACCCCCTCGCCCGCCGCCAGACCTGAGTCTGGCCGCAACTGACCGCCGCCACGGAATCATCGTTGCGGAGATTGATGCCGCGGTTGTGGCCGAGCACAAGATCGGCAATGCCGCCGAGCCGTTCAAACGCCTCTTCATTGGTCAGGCAGATCGGTTCGCCGCCGCGGTTGCCGCTGGTGACCACCAGCACCGGCGGAATATCCTCCGCGAACAGCAGCGCGTGCAGCGGCGAATACGGCAGCATGAACCCGGCGTTGCCGGTGTCGGGGCTGATGAGGTCGGCGGAAAATCCGGCGGTTTCCGGCTGCAGATCCAGAATGACCACCGGCGCGGCGGCCGAAGTCAGCAGTTGCTCCTCCTCCGCGCCAATGATGCAATATTTCCTGACTGTCGCAAGATCGCGGGCCATCAGCGCAAAAGGTTTTTCCGGGCGGGTCTTTCTGCGCCGCAATGTTTGCAGCGTTTCCCGGTTGAAGGCGTCCGCGACCAGTTGATAACCGCCGATGCCCCGTAAGGCAATGATTTTGCCGCTGCGGATCGCCGCCGCCGCGTGCCGCAGCACATCGCCGCATTCCAGCCTGGTTCCGTCCGGCGCGGCGAGAAAAAGCTGCGGACCGCATTCCGGACAGGCGATCGTTTCGGCGTGAAAGCGGCGGTCACGGGGATTTTCGTACTCCTTCCGGCACTTATCGCATAAAGGAAACGCCGACATTACGGTGCGTTCGCGGTCGTATGGCATCCGGTTGATGACCGTGTAGCGCGGGCCGCATTCCACGCAGGTGGTGAAAGGATAGCGATACCGCCGGTCCGCCGGGTCGAGAATCTCCGCGCGGCAGCGTTCGCAGAGCGCGGTATCCACCGGAATAATGATCCGGGCATTCTCATCCGGATTGCTGTCGAGAATCCTGAAATCCGCAAACTCCCGCTGTCCGGATGTTTTTATTTCAACCGTTTCGACCAGCTTGAGTTCAGCGCCTTTCGGCGGATGCTCCAGCAGCTCCCCGAAGCACGCATTTACGGCTGCCTCGCTGCCCTCAAAGCAGAGCATGACGCTGCCGGAAAGATTTTTCACCCACCCGCCGACGCCGTGCTTTTCAGCCAGCCGGTAGATGTGCGGGCGGAACCCGACCCCCTGCACTGTTCCCGTGATCCTGTATGTATGGCGGCGGCAAGTCATATTTTTTATCTATTTCCGCACGGCTTTGTTGTCGATGATATAATCATGTTCGGCGGCCCACTTTACGGCGGCGGCCTGTAAATCGCTCTGGCCGCTGTTCAGGTAGCTGTCGACAAGCGTGCCATGGCCGTAGAGTTTCAGCAGTTCGGCCAGTTCCGGTATCCGGTCCGAGCCGTCCTTGCGCAGGTAGTTGTGGAAAAGTTTGGTGACCGCGTCGGTCATGCTGGCCTGACGCTCAAAGAGCGCCATCGCCCCGATCACCACGCCGGCGGGAATCAGGTTGTCAGACTCCTGCTCGCAAATATTCTCCCAGGAAGCATTTCTCAGCAGAACCCGGGCCGCCATCGCGACCGAAGGGTCTTTCTTCTGCGCGGCCAGAGCTTCCAGCACCGCCGGGTCCGTGATTTTATTAAACGCCGCCTTCCGGACAGCCCATACCGGATAATCCGTGACGATTCCGGCAAGTCTGGTCTGATCCGACTCCGGCGCCGCAATCAGGCCGGTCAGTTTTGCCGCCGCCGCCTGCCGCACATCCGGATCCGCGTCTTCAAGCGCGACTTTCTCCAGAATATCTCCGGCGTCGAGGTTTTTCGCCGCCGCGGCGCGCACCTTCCACCAGGAGTCGGCGGCCAGCCGGGCCAGTTCCGCCTGGTCCCGCGATGACTGGGCGGCAGTCAGCCGCTTAGTGCTGTCCTCCATCGTCTTCGCGTACAAATCCCTGCCTTGCGGATCGAGCAGTTTTTCAAACGCGTCGCTTTGAATGTCATTACCGTCTTCCGCTCCGGCCTGCTTCGGAAAGACTCCCATCGGAACAAAACGTTCGTAGACATCTTTCCCCGGATGATCATACTCTTCCGGCGAACCGGCGGTCAGTTTCTCCATCAAATTCTGGCCGGTCAGTTTTTCATAGGCCAGCCGGCGGACAAAACCATCTTTGTCCTCGACCGCGATTTTCGGCAGAACCGTGCGGTCATCCAGTTTTTTCAACGCATAATAACGGACAAAATTCACCTTGTCGCCGACGGCCACTCCCGGCGGCAGTTCCTGGCCGGCAAGATTTTTAACGGCAAGGCGGCGGATGCGCCAGTCTTTATCCCCGGTCGCGATTTTTGCCAGCAGCGCCTGGTCAGTCAGCTTCGCCACCGCCGACCGGCGGACACTGAAATCACGGTCTTCCGCGGCCAGTTTTGACAGCACGGCCTGATCGGCCAGATTTGCAACCGCGACACTGCGGACCTCGGGGTTCCGGTCTTCGGCGGCCAGTTTTGACAGCGCCGCCTGGTCGGTCAGATTCATGGCGGCGGCTTTCCGGATCGCGGGATATCTATCCTCCAGCGCCAGCTTCGTCAAAACGGTCTGATCATTCAGTTTCTTTATGGCTTCGCTGCGAATATCGTCATCGTATTCCTCGACCGCAAGCCGCGCCAGCACGTTCTGGCCGGCAAGTTTGCTGATCGCCGCCAGCCGGACCCGCTTATTTTTATCCTCCAGCGCCAGCGTTTCCAGCAATTTCGGGTCCGTCACTTTTGCCAGCGCCGCCAGCCGGATGTTCTCATCCCGGTTGCCGGCGGCAAGTTTTGCCGGAACATCCTGCCCGGCAAGTTTGCTGATCGCCGCCAGCCGGACGCCGCGCTCCCTGCCCTGAAGTGCAAGTTCAGCCAGCCGTTCCTGACTGACGAGACAACTGACGGCGGTCAAACGGCCATTGCCGTCCTTGTCCTCGACCGCCAGTTTCGCCAGCAGATCCTGGTCGGCAAGGCGCTTCATTGCGGCCTGCCGCACTCCGCTGTCTTTATCTTCCGCCGCCGCTCTTGCCACGAGTTCCTGATCGGCAAGTTTTTCCACGGCGGCCTTCCGGACATTCGCATCCGTATCTTCAAATGCCGCTCTCGCCAGCAGGTTCTGACTGGCAAGATTCTTCACCGCCGCCCGCCGCACTCCGGCAATCGGGTCGTCCGCGGCCAGCTTCGCCAGCAGTTTCTGACTGGTCAAGTTTTTAACCGCGCTTTCCTTGAGCAGCAGATTCGATTCATCGATGATAAGCCTGGCCAGCAGCCCCTGATCCGTCAGCTTCTCGACGGCCGCCTGCCGGACATTCAGCAACTGGCTCTCCAGAACAACTTTCGTCAGATAATTCTGATCGGCAAGGTTCTTCATCGCGCAATTGCGGACGTCGAAATCCTTATCCTCCAGCGCCAGTTTCGACAACAGCCGCTGATCGGTAAGTTTTGCCGCCGCCGCCCGCCGGATATCTATATCCAGGGCGTCAAACGCCAGCCGCGCCAATGCGTCCTGGTCGGTCACCTTCTCCACGGCAAGATCGCGCACTCTTTCATTGACATCGTCCGCGGCCAGCTTCGCCAGCAGCTTCTGGTCGGTCAGATGTTTAACCGCGATTTCGCGCACCCGCCAGTTTTTCTCATGCGCCGCCAGTTTCGCCAGCGCGGCCGGGCTGGTGATTTTATCATAAGCCGCCCGGCGCACTTTCCATTCCGGGTCTTCCATGGCGACTGTCGCCAGCACATCCTGATCGGCAAGCTGGTTAACCGCCTCCAGCCGCGTTTCCAGATCGGCCTCGCCAAAGCCGGAAACCGGAATGAAATATATGCACGGCAGCGCCAGTACCAGCCAATGCCGCGTTATTTTATGCTTGATATTTGTAAATCTGCTCACCATGTCTGTTATCCTCTCTGTCTGATTAGTAACATAATGGCAAATCATGGAAAATCGAGTATCCGGAACCAAGTTCGTCAACTTTTTCGCAGGGATGCGCTGGATATGCAGGATAAGCGATGAAGCTAAACTCCCGGACATATCATTGCTGACAAATCTTTGCAGAATTTGGCATCTTTTTTGTTAGCAACATTATTGTCAAAAAAAATAGAAAACTTAAAAGTCCAAATCCAGCAAGAATTATTTCAAGCCCCCAAATACTTAAAAACATATCTTCCCTCATATTTGAAGGATTTTCCCGATCATATAAAAGTTCATATTTATCTCCAATCTTTACTTGACCAGTATTTACCAGATCAGAGTGAAAACTTAGCGTCGGTGATGGCGTTTTGTGAACTTCGCCTTTGGTATCTTTAAATAAAAAAACAGGCTTACAGTAAATTTCCTCATGATCATCTTTCTGCTCAATTAGTTCTGTGATTGTTCCAGTAACAGTTACAGCCCGCATAAGAAAAAAATGGGTACGAACAGCTAAAACAGTTCCCCAAATCACGAGTACTAAAGACAAAACAGCGAACCATTTTGAAAATTTATGAATAACTGCATGCGTCATTATTATCCTTAAATGTTTAGTTTCTAAAATTGCGTGGGTAACAATGCCCCCCTCATAATGATTGATATTATATTTCATCATTCAAAGAATTCAATTCCATATCAAGGAAATGGATATACAGGATAAGAGCTTAACAACAAAATCCTTTCCATCCTTTCCATCCTGTCCATCCTGTCCATACCTGTTAAATAACGCTATTGCATTAACAGCGGCGGCGGCGCGGCATATTAACAGCTCCGGGAATTTGCAAGATTTACAGCTAAAAACCCCGCAGTCTGTACATTTTTCAAGTTTAATTTTAAAAATGTACAGACAGCCACTATCTCATTAATAGTAAAGATTATAGATGAAGGATATATTATATTTACCGTCAGTCAATACCGCCGGGATTTTTGCGTACCTGCCTCCAGGATATACTTTACGGCTTATTGTTTCCTTCAATGCACAGCATTTTGAGCTGGCTACAATTTGTAGTCAACCGACTTTCCTTTTTTCAGTTTCTTTTAAAATCCTGTCCATCCTGTCCATCCCGGTTAAAAAAGGTTCTGCCGCCTGTAATGCCATAGATTAATCTGCGGCTTGAAAAATACGGCTAAGTTACAATTTTTAGCTAAATTCAGCTACTTATACTTACCGTATTTAGCTAAATACGGTAACTCTTATGCAAAAAAACTATTTAACCGGGATACGCAGGATATACAGGATAAAAGATGAAATTTAATTAAGAAAAATCCTGTCCATCCTGTGCATCCCGGTTAAATAACGGTCCAGCCGAGCTAGATATCCAATAAAATCTCGCATTTTTCAAGTTGAACTTGAAAAATGCTGGAAATGTTTACAAATTTAGCTAAATTCGGCAACTTTGATGTGCTGTTTTATTGCTTTAACGCGCCGCAAACAGCATGACGCGCCAAAGACGGTTTTCGATATATTTCAATACATCGAAAAGTTGAAGCGATGATTCCAGTGAATTACGTCTAATGAACGCCCGCCATTGAATATCTTTGGTTCCATCTTCAAGAAACCGGAATTTCTTGCGGCAAGACAACCTTCCTGCGTTCAAATGTTACTTTGATCGCAACAGCTAACCCTTCATCGGAAAAATTCATGTGTTCAAGCAACATATAGAGATCATAGAAATCCTTCATCCAGCGCGTACTTGACAAGAATATTATTGAACGGTTCTCCGGTCGCATCGCGCAGATTGAGCAACCTTTGATGGACGGAATTCACAGTTCCATTATCCATTAAACTGCCTCCATGTAAGGACGCATAACTCTCGTTATCCGGCATTGGCGTGCGTATTCCCAGATTTCATCAGCCGTGGCTTTTTTTTGTCTCAGAACGTCGCGTAATGCTTCAACGGCAATGTCAGTTCCGATTTTATTTCTGAACCGGAAACAGTCTACTACGGTCCTGGCCGGACTGTAAACGCGTATTTTGACGCCGTCTTCATCGTGCGTCTCAATCCCCGCGGAAAAAAACTTTCCGGAAGTCTGGACTATTCTCACCGCCATTTTCCGGTTGCGCGGATAGTGACTGCCGGCTTTAATCGCCACCCAGGCTTCATAAGGCATCTGGGTAGTAAGCTCGTGATATTGCAGTGCGGAAAGCAGGCATATTACTCCGCGGGGAATCATCAAGGCAATTTTGACAAATGTCTCATGAGAGGAAATATGTTCCGGGAGCGTATAAACTCCGCGCGATATCCGGCGCAGCATGCCCATATTCTCCATGTAACAAAGCAAACTTGGCGAAAAACCAGATTTCCGCAGTTCGCCAGATGATACGGCACCTTGCTCTTTCGCCATCTTTATGATTTGATTAACATAAGTTTCCATTGAAATCCTATTTGAATAACTCTCATTAATTATAAACAGAGTGTGAGAGTTATTCAAGGGTGAATTGATTTTTTTATGAAAATAAGTGCCACGTTACTGTTTTCAGCTAAATTCAGTAACGGCCATTCAGAGCCTAATTTAACCGGGATACGCAGGATATACAGGATGGACGTTAAAGCTTAACAAAAAAATCCTGTCCATCCCTGTTAAATAATGCCTGGGCTATTCTGTTTCTTAAAAAATTTCTAAAGAAAGTTTTGAAAAGATGTTGCTTTTATTTAGTTTAAGCTTTATAATATTAAGTATTCACTAAATTAACTGACAATAACGAAAGGAATTAGTATGAGTGCGCTCGGAGAAATCATTAACGCCCGGAACATCAAGCAGGGGACGCTGGCGGTTGAACTTAAAATCAGTAAATCAGCCGTTTCGCAACAGGTTAAAAGCGGGATCAAAAATATCGATACGGCGAGAAAATACGCCGGAGTAATCGGCTGCAATCCGCTGCTGCTACTCGATTAAGTTTAGCGTTTGCTTAACTAAATCAAAAAGAGTTAACCACAGAGACACAGAGACACAGAGAAAACGGCTGGCTGGTTTTAACCGCCGGATAAAAAATGTAAATCTAAATCGGAGGAAAAAAATGAATGCAACTGTAGACAATCGTCCTGTGACCAGCTTGCCGGGGTTTCAGGATTATCAGCGCACGGCGGTCGTGGTGCTGCGCCAGGACTTCTCGGCATCGGGCAACGGCCTGCGGGAGAATGAGAGCATGGCGCTGCTGGACGTGCCGGGCGACACCAAAGTGAAATGCCATGTAAAAGTGGAAGTGCCGGACAGCGACATCACCGCGTTCTCGCTGGGCCTGAGCCTGGACGGCTCCCCGGATGAAAGCCTGCTGTCCGGGGCTTCGCTGGCGGCATCCGGTTATGTCCGGGGCCGCGACGAAGTCCTGATTCCGGGCAAACGCCATCTGGTGTTCGTCAACCGCACGCCGGGCAAGGTCTGCAACCGGGCCGTAATCAAAGTCGTCGCCGAAATGACGGAACTGGATTGAACGCGGGCGGAGCCCGCAATACCAGAAGTCAGAAGTCAGGAGACAGGAGTCAGAATGGGGCAGGAAGACAAAATACAAAAGCAGGAGTCAGAAGTCAGGAGTCAGAATGGAAGCCGGGAAGACAAAATACAGCTCCAGAGGAGCGGAATATTAATAGCGGAAATCAGAATAAAAAACAGGAGGGAAAAAGGTAGAAACAGGAAACAGAATTGGGACCCAAACATTCAGAATAGAGCTCCGGCGGAGCGACATAATTAACCGTAAAAACACAGAACTGTAAAAACAGAACAATGAGGAGTAAAAACATCATGGATGAAATCAACACAATTCCCGAATGCTACGGCAAAGAATACAATCAATGGAAAAGATGCAGATACTGCGCCAGCCGCAGATGGTGCCGCAAAGCCGGCGACCCGGAGCTGCTTCAGCAGGACATGCGGGCAATAACCGACAGCCACAATATCCGCACCCAGACGGCTTATGAGGACAAATTGCCGGGAGATGACCTCGATGTCAATGTTCCGGAATATTCCCGGCAGGAGATGCTCGAGGTGATTGTGCTGATGATGTCGCTCGATTTCCAGACGCTGGAAATGCTGGAACAGAAGATCAATAATCCGGACATCTCCTTTGCGCAAATGGGCAAAAAGAAGAAAATCACCCGGCAGGCCGTCCACAAATTCATTACTAAAAAATGTCTGCAAGTTCCTGAACTTGAAGAGATCCTCAGAAACCGCCGCAGAAAAGCCCAGATCAGAGAGCTGGTGGCGTGAAAAGCGAGAAACGTGGAAAGCGAGAAAAGTGGAAAGCGAGAAAAGTGGAAAGCGAGAAAAGCAAGACAAGCGAGAAAAGTGAAAAGGCGACAGCCTCTGGAGGGTTATGCTCCGTCATAACCGGTTTTCCGGTCATGGTCACGACAAAGCGTGACCATCCGCGTAACAATTTTATAACTGCTGAAATCACAGAACGATGAAACAAATATTTAAGGAGAAAACATCATGGCAGAATCAAAGTACGACGAAAATTTTCCGGAACGCGCGATGAGATTTGCAGAAGACGGTTTGACCGACGCGCAGATCGCGTACAGAATGAGCATCTCGCGCTCGTCATTCTACACCTATAAACAGCAGCACCCGGAGTTTGCCGAGGCGATTGAAGTCGGCCGGGACGTCATTGAC
>CAIJKT010001051.1 GCA_903821255.1 uncultured Lentisphaeria bacterium
GCCGCATACTTAAAATCCGGACGGCGGGTAATGCTCTATTTTTACGGTGCCGCGTTTAAACCGGAAGTGATGCTTAACGGTCAGAAAGCCGGCGGTACAGTTCAGGCGGCGCTGCCGTTCGAATTTGACGTCACGGATTTGCTCAAATCCGGTAAAAATGAATGGCTGGTCGTCCTTTACAGCCGTGAAGCACTGCTGGACATCGCCAATAAATGTTACATTGCGCCTTCGAACGGGGTTATGGCCGGCATTCGCGGTGGAGTTGAACTGCGGTTTGTGTCGCCGGTCAACATCAGCGATGTTTTCGTAAAAACCAGCGTGAAAAACAAGAAAATCGATGTCGAATTGGAAATCAGCAATCTTTCCGGCAAAACGGAAACCGTGACGCCGCGGGTTGATATCCGCAACGCCGACAATCAATTGCAAATCCGGCTTGAAGGTCAGGCGGTTCAACTGGAGCCGGGCAAAACAAAAACGGTGGAATTATCCGGCAACTGGATTGCCCCCCGGCTCTGGAGTCCTGAAAATCCGGCCATCTACTATGCCGCCGCAAGTCTTTACCGCGATCAGAAAGAGATTGATTTGACCACTGTCCGGTTCGGCTTCAAGGAGTTTGAAATCAGAGGGCGGGATTTCTTCCTGAATGGAATCAGAACGACGCTGCTGCGCAACAGTACACTGGGAATGGTCGGTGATGATAAGTGTGCAGTCCGCGAAAAAAATGACACCGTCTTTAACTGCTATCGTCTTCATATAGGGTTCAATAACGAACTATTGCTTAACTCAGCTGACGAACGCGGTTTGATGACCATCCCCGAAGCCGCATGGTCATGGTCGGAGTGGTTCCCGGCTGCAAAAAAAGATGTATGGCTGGGCAATACGCTGGACTACTTTAACGGCTGGATACGGCTTCACCGCAACCGCCCTTCAGTAATTATGTGGAGCTTGTGCAACGAAACCTACTGGGACAACCGTTTTCCGGCGGATATGGTCGTCGCCAGACAGATTCTGGAACTGGCAAAAAAGCTTGACCCGGTCCATCCGCAGCAGGGAGACGGAGAATGTTCGTGGAACGGCATACTGCCGACTATCAATGTTCACTATCCTGAAGGTGACGCTGGAACAATCAAACTGGAATATACGAATTCCGGAACGGTCGTGCCGAATGACCTGCAATGGTTGACAAAAACCGGAGAAAACAGCTCCTGGCGGGCAAAATTCAAGTGGGATCGTCCGTTGATGTTCGGTGAGTACTGGCTGGGAGGCGCGCTGGAGGATTTAGCCAGTTATATGGGCGACAGCGCTTACGACTGGGAACAATGGCGCTGGCAGGATCTGCGCGGTCAGGACGGACAGCCGAACCCTTTCCAGGAAACACTGCAGCGGGCAACAGATTACTACCGGACACAAGGCGTCGCGTGTCTGAATCCGTGGAGCGGTTACCGCCCGGACACGCTCAAGGCGGACATGGTCAGGCCGGTTGATTTCCATCCGAATTTCTTCAGCGGCAAAACCGGCATCCGCAAAGTAGTAATCTTTAACGGCTCCAGAACCGGCTATAACTATTTAAACATGATGTGTCGTCTGGAAGTGGATAAAACGACCGTATGGCAGAAAAAAATCGATTCAGGAGTCGAACCCGGCCAGTCGCGCACGTTTGATATTCCGGTTGAATGTCCGGAAGTCAGCAGCGTCACGCCGGCAAAATTGACCGTCCGCGTAATGTTCTGGGAAGCTGGTGGTTATCATGAACTGTCCAGACTGACGGAAACTGTCTATATTGTACCGAAACCGGACTTCGCGGGATTGGATAAACAGCTGTTGCTGCTGCTTGACCCGTCAGGCAAAACCGCGGCCGCTTTGAAAACCGCCGGTCTGGATATAGTTTCACAGAAACAATTATCCCCCGAGCTGCTGCAGAACAAAAAACTTGTGATCATCGGCGAAAACACCAATGCCTCCGCCTATGCGAAAATACTGGAGACCTATGCCCGCAGCGGCGGCCGGGTACTGGTGCTGCCGCAGGATGCATGGCAGCCGCTCTTTGCCGAACTGCCGGAATGTGACCCGAAACACGCGGCCAGCCAGTCCTGGTTCCGCAGCAATAATTCCCCTATGCTGGAAGGTCTGTACTCAGAACAGTTCAATTACTGGCGGCCGGACAATATTATTTCACAAAAGACCTACTGGAAACCGTCCGCAGGCAGGTTTGAAATACTGCTGGAAAGCGGCGGCCGTTATGGTATATGCTGGTCACCGCTGACGGCGGTAAAAACCGGGAAAGGCGAATTCATTCTCTGTCAACTGCAAGTGACAAGCAAGCTCAAGGACGAACCGATGGCCGGGTACATGCTTGGTAGAATCATCCGTTACGGACTTGAAGCCGCCGCCAGCATTCCGGTTCCGCTTAACGTGCTGGCCGGAAACAATCAGCCATTGAAAGATGCTCTCGCGGCTACCGGAGTCGTGGTGAATAACGGTATCGGTGCGGCCGGTCCGGTGCTGGTTGACGCCAGTCAGGAACTCAGCGCCGCCCAGATAGATGAACTGAAACAGGCGTTGAACAGCGGACGTAAACTCTGGCTGCACGGTTTTACCCCCCAGACTGCCGGTAAAATCGCGCCGTTGATGCCGTTCACTCCGGAACTGACCGCTCCGGATAAAACCGTTTCCGCCGCCGCGGTGCGTTCGCATGATCCGCTCATCGACAGCCTGAGCTGTTTTGATTTCTTCTGGACCAGAATTGATATGGAAGCCCGCGAAGACTATTTCCAGAACAGCAAACAGACAGCTAAACTGGGTGAATGGGCACTCAAACTGCCCCGTATAGGTTCCGGAACTAAACTGCTTGAACCGGCATTTTTGACTAAGGTTCCGTCCGGCAAAGGCGTTATCCTGTTCGATACGCTGCAGTGGGAGAAAGCGTTCGGTTCCGAATCGGACAAGGCGGCGCGGATATTGTCCGCACTGGTCACTAATCTGGGTGCGGATATCCAGTTGAAACCCGAAACCCAGTACCAGTATTTCCACGTCGATATGAAGCCGTATGTCAATATGGGCTACTATGATGAGAAAGAGGGCGACCAGAAGGGCGGCTGGACCGACCAGGGCGAGAACGATATGCGTTTCTTCCTGACCAACCATACCGGCAAAGGCGGCGGCAGGGCCGACGGTATGCCGGTCGCGACGGAAGATTTTCCTGCCGTAGCTAAGCTAGGCAAGAGGCCCTACGGTCTGATTGATCCTAAAAAGAACAACGGCAAAGGCGTTATCTCCTTCGCCGGCAGCGATAAATGCCCGTTCTTCCCGAAAGAAGTAAAAGGTATCCAGGTCAATCATAAAGCCAATATGCTCTGGTTCCTCCAGACTGCCTGCTGGGCCGGTGTACCCGTAAATACTCTCGTTGCTCAGTATCAGATTAATTATGCTGATGGTACTAATGTCATTATTCCGGTACGGGTCGGCATGGAAATTGGAGACTGGTGGAATCCGTCACCGCTGTCGAATGCGGAAGTGGCGTGGACCGGTAAAAATCTCATGCAGGCCCCCATCGGAATTTGGGGCATGTCATGGGTGAATCCCAAACCGGACAAGGAAATCAGTTCCATTGACGTGACTGCAGCATTGAGCCCGGTACAACTGGTGCTGCTGGCGATTACCGGCGGGGTTGAAAGCGACGGCAGCAGTTCCGGCAAATGCGTCAGCCTGTGGGAAATGAAGGATTTCAAAGACGGAAAACTCAAGAATAAAATTGCCGGCGGCTCTGTATTATCTGCCAACCCGCCATTGCCGCAACTGGTCAGCGAACCGATGCCGGGACTCAGGTTTACTAAAAACAGCCTTTCTTTCGGCAGATGTCCGGACGTGATGTCTTCCGGCGCACCCTACAGCATGATTGCGGAGATCATGCCCGAGGGAGTTCCCGGCGCATATTGCGGAGGCATTGTTCAGGCGTTCAGCTATTTGAACAGCGGATTCCGGATATCA
>CAIJKT010001052.1 GCA_903821255.1 uncultured Lentisphaeria bacterium
CCTTGCTGCTTCTGCGATCTTCAACATTATGAAATAGTTCATCACGGACTTGCAGCAGCAAAGCCCGTATCAATTCCATTGATCCCGGCGGAATAAGGTCTTCAGTCGATTTTGCCACCGACAGGGTAAGTGCCCGGATAATACTGTCCCCCAGCAGTCCGACAGGCCGTGCAGTATGATAATAGAAGTCGGGACCGTCTGGCGGTGGGGCATGGGTTCTAAGCCGAGAGTAGATTGACCGGATTACAGTATTTTGAAATACCACGCCAATTACCTCGCTATCAGTATCAAACAATGAATCAAAGCGATTGCCTGGGGGCCCGAAAATTATATCCCCCGGTTCAAGAGCGATATCCGTTAATTTTCCGCTTTGCACTGTTCTTACTCGATAAATCCCATGGATTGGCATCGTCAGGCGTGCATATGGATGTAAATACATCGTATTCAACTGATGTACTTTCAATTTATTTTCGGCAAAAATAATTTTTTTGAAAGACAGAGCTAACGCCTCGTCTATGTATTGCAACATCTTTTCCTTGCTGATCTCCATTCTTAAAATCTCCATAACCACATAGAATGTTACAAAAGTATAATAAATACAATTATGATAGTATATACAAAATCATTTTATTGCGTTATAATATTATTAG
Organism: uncultured Lentisphaeria bacterium; assembly: GCA_903821255.1. The sequence goes on from CAIJKT010001052.1 coordinate 651, forward strand.
TTGATAAATCATAATAAAGAAAATAGCATGGATATTCAAAATTTAAAAGTCTATTCTGTTGAAAAGGATTTTCCTGCCGGACACTATTTCTCAAAAATACCGGTAGTGGAAATAGTTTTTTTGATTTTGGCAACAATAAATAAAAGAAGACAATAAAATGAAGAACCAGAAACAATCGAATTTCACACTCATTGAACTCCTAATCGTGATCGCCATCATAGCGATTCTCGCCGGAATGCTGCTGCCCGCGCTGAATAAAGCGAGGGAAAAAGGAAAACAAATCAAATGTTTAAGTAATATAAAGCAGCTTAATCTTGTTTTTACATTCTATGCCAGCGATTGGAACGGAACTTATCCATCACCACACCAAATGATTCTTTCTAATGGAACAGATGACTGGTATTACCAATCCAAATTAGTAAGTCGCTACATGAAAACAAAAACAATAACTCAACTTCAATGTCCAAGTGATCCGGCAATACTTACTACTTTGCCTCAAACAAATTACGGATGCAACTGGTATCTTATCGATGGTTACATTAATAGTTGGTGTATTGTTAAGAAATTAAAAGATGGTAATTTGAAGGCTCCCTCTAGAACCGGGATTTTGGTGGAAAACTATGGGCACGGGGTGTTTGAGCCCAGGTCAATTTATACCAGCGTGGCGACACAGTACGCCATTGCTTTTCGTCACTCCAAATTAGCCAATGCAGCATTTGCAGATGGACATGCAGAGTCAAGGAAAGCGACAGAGATTCCATGTCTCTACGCATATACGAATAGCATTGTCGAAATGCTGAATACATATTTTATGTCTGGTACCATAATACCTGGACATACAACTACAGGTTCGGGATTGTAAATCAATGAAAAAACATTTGTTACTGCTGTGTGTTATTGTAACCACATGTTACACCTATGGTTCGGAAAATCTGCTTCGAAACGGCGGTTTTGAATACGGAATCAAATTCAACGGATCGGCTTTCAGGTGCACGCCGGAAGAGCGGGTAAGAACTATTTACGCCAATCAGGCGGAACGGAAATGGCTGCCGACGATGCTTGAGAACTACTATTTGAACCAGAGCAGTCCTAGCCTGGCAACGGCAACAGACGAAGCGTTTGAAGGCAAACAGGCGCTAAAGCTGACCGGACCCGTGAAGATTGAGAACGCTTTCAGCCAGATACCCGGAAGTGCACAGAATTTGACACTGTCACTGTATGTAAAAACTTCCGGTGCGTCTGGAGACCTCCAGGTCCAACTGGAAAGGGATAGCGGAGATCTCTACAATTTTCCGGTGGTATCAGTCCAAAAGTTGAACCTGCCGAAAGACACAAAAGGCAAATTTGAACTTTTAACCGTGACTATTCCGGTTCCGGAAAAGCGTCCGGGTGGACTGCGGGTTAATTTTCGCTTGGAACTCAACGCGGGAAGCGCGATTATTGACGCAGCCAAACTGGAGGAGGGGAACAACGCCACAGCATTTGTTCCGGCTCCGGGCGAGTGGCTTGAACTCTGCACTGCGGATTTCCCCGTGGAAAGACTGCCAAGATACAAATCAGACCTCCCTGGGAAAATATCGGGGGGCAAGAAAAGTATAGTTGTGCGGAACCGTTCCGGTCAACCGCTTTCCGGCACACTCAACCTATATCTCGATGTCTGGAAAACACCCGCCAAGACGCTCTGGCAATCGCGAAAACTAGATCGCTTGAATCCGGGAGCTGTTGTGGAAATTCCGTTTGAACCTGGTAAACTGGCCCCTGATGGCTACGTTGTATTGGCGGAACTGGCGCAGGACGGGAAAAAAGTCGTATCGGTAGAAAATATCTTTAATCCGAATGATACCGGCGATGGCACGGTGGAAAATCACATGCTCAAGCGTCGCAATGCGATGCGTATGGCCATATTCCCGGGAACTTCATCTCGTGAAATATTCGGAGTCGGCAATGGTATGTTTGGCAGCTTTACCCTCACTAAAGTCGGCACCTGGACGGATAACTTCACTTTGGCTCGCGAGATTAACGCCGTTTGCAATAATGGTAATGGCACTGATGAACGGTTATTCCATAGTGCCATCTATGGTGCGTCACAGCACAGTCAGGCTTGGATTGACGGTGCCGGTTCCGCGAATGTGCCTGGCATGAATAATCCGGTTAGCGCAAAAAATCTGGATATTTTCGGGGAACCAGGAAAAGCCGAACTCAAACGCCGAGCTAAAATATTGGGCAAAGAACTGGCGTTCGGTCCCGGCGTGGTCAGCGTAAAGTTACGCAACGAGTCGCCTTATTTCAATGGCGGCGCACTCTGCCCAAGCGAAGCTGCTGACCGGGATTTTCGTGAATATTGCCGGAAGCTTCACGGAACTATTGAGGAGGCCAACCATCGTTGGAATACCAAATTCAAAAGCTGGGGCGAAGTTGCGCAGATTATTTCCGCGCCTATGGCAAACCAGTACCGAGTACAAGAGAAGACCGGTGCCGCAGCAACCGATTGGTTCGCCAACATGGGCAAGATGGGTGACTTTGCCAAAAAGAAGATGAATGAGTGTCCCGGTATGTCAATGGACTGGCTGCGCTGGAGAAGCGCGTCAAGTCTGAACATGTACAATGATTTCATCGCAGAAGCTAAAAAATATGACGAAGAGACCCTATACGGCAATAATTTCTGCTGGCCGAATTTCTGTCCCCAAATAACAATGCCGTTCTACCGCAGCAGTGACGTGCCTATGCTCGACCTCCAGTATGCCGCCGGACTGCCGCCGGGACTGGGGAACTCGGATGAGATGATAGATATAATGGAGATGACTGAATCCACCGTCCCTGAAAAACCGATTTATGGCATTGAAGTCTATGTTCAGCCTGGCTGGCCGGCAGAGTTCGCCGCATTGCAGAACTGGGGCGTACTGGCTCATGGGATGACCAACAATCTGGTCTTTGCATGGATGCCTTATTCCGACCACGGCGCAGTCAATGAATCCCGTGCCTGGGAGAAAAAAGATGCCCACCCGATGTGGTTTGTGATTGATGTTGACGGCACCAAACTGCCCGGCTGGTACACCATCCAGCGTTCGGCGAGAGAAATAGCCGCTTATCATGAAAAGTATAATGGATTGAGCATCAGACGCACCAAAAGCCGGGTCGGCTGGTATTTGAGTCCGGATTCTTCCGAACTGATTATCATGAATACGGCAAACTGTCCTTATAGAAGCAGCCTGATGCACGCCAGGGTGACGGCGGCGGCTCAATTCCGGTTTCACGGGGTGAACCTTAACTATCTTGATGACGAAACACTGTCAGAGATGACGAAAAAGAATTATGACGTCATTCTGCTGCCGCCCACACCGGTACTGTCCGATGCCGTAGCGGAACAACTCGTAAAATTCACCCGCGATGGCGGAACTTTAGTACTGCTCGGGCCGGTTGGAGTGTATGATCCATGGCTGAATCGTCATGAAGTTTTTGGTGGTAAAACTTGGAGAGAATTTAACTGGCCGGTGCCTGGAACTTGGGCTATTTTAGATAATTTTCTCCGTGATTTCGATAGCTCCACCAGACCAGGTCAACTTGGCGAATGCATGAATTTGCCGCCACTTCCCGATGGACAGATTCTCCAAAGCGAAGGATGCGAATATGCTAGAGTAAAATCGTTGGGCAAAGGCCGGATTATTGCCGCAACACGCTTCCCTGAGCGTTATACGCAGCTTCCTCAC
>CAIJKT010001053.1 GCA_903821255.1 uncultured Lentisphaeria bacterium
CTCCTGGTGGTGATTTCCATCATCGCCATTCTGGCCGGAATGCTGCTGCCGGCGCTGAACAAGGCGAGAATGTCGGCTTCCGGCAGTTCCTGCCTCAGCAACCTCAATCAGATCAAACTGATGATTGTGCAGTATGCAATGGATTGCAGGGGCTACTATCCCAAAGCCGAAGTCGCTCCGGTCTGGGGCGATCCCGCCGGCTGGACCAATCAACTGCGGATCGCCGTGAAAGCCGAGAAAAAGATATTCAAATGCCCTGCCGAGAAAGACCGCGATTTCTCTTATGCGCTGAACTGCCGTCAGCTTTATGTAAAATATGGAACCTACTGGGCGTGGAATGAAACTGACTTCGCCAAATCCAAGACTTCGGTCAGCCGGATTATCCTCATTGAGGAAACCGACGGCAAAATGAATTTTGACAAAACCGACAGCGATCAGGATAATTACACCCAGTCGACAACCCCTTCAGACCGGGACCGGCACAACAGCTTTTCCATGCTCTTTGTCGACGGCCACGGTGAAAGCGTCCAGTATTTTGATGCCTCCAGAATGAGTTATTTTACGGATAAGATGTCTTACTGGCTTTGATTTAACTTGTTGCCGCCAAGTCTTCTCTTTCTTCAAAGTTACCGTTTAAACAATCCTGATGTATGGAAAATATGCAGATGAAATACATTGAACCGCTGTTCCGTCCGCCGGCGGAGGCGGACAGTCTGATTTTTCAGGCGGCTTACGGCTGCCCGCACAATACCTGCCGTTTCTGCGGGATGTATAAAACGGTCAGATACCGGGTGCGCGACCGGGCGGAACTGATGCGGGAAATCGCCGATGCCGGACGAAAATATCCGGACACGCAGCGCATTTTCCTGGCGGACGGCGATGTAATGATTTTCCCGTTCGCGGAACTGCGGGAAATACTAATCGAACTGAACCGCCATTTTCCGTCACTCTCAAGGGTAAACATCTATGCCAACGGCAGTTCGATCATTGCTAAAACTCCGGAGGAACTGCGGGAACTGCGCAGCCTGAAGCTGAACACGCTGTACGTCGGACTGGAAAGCGGCGACCAGGAAATACTGGATTGGGTCAACAAGCAGGAAAAAGTCCCGGACATGACCGCCGGGGTCAAGCTGGCCCAGGCATGCGGCCTGAAATGTTCCGTCATGATCCTGCTCGGACTGGGCGGGCGGCAACATTCGTCAAGTCACGCCGCAAAAACTGCGGATGCGCTCAACGCCATGCAGCCGCGGCTGCTGTCCGCGCTGCGCTTTATCGAAGTTCCCGGCTGCTCAATGTATGAAACTTACCGGACGGTCACCGAATACGGTGCGGTGGAGGAACTCAGGGAAATCATCAGCCGGCTGGAACTGCACAAAACTGTTTTCCGCGCCAATCATACCTCGAATCCCGCTCCGCTGGGCGGACGTTTCCCCAACGACAAGCTGCAACTCATCGCCGAGTTGGATCATCTGCTGTCCGGATACACGCTCGACCGTAAAGGCCCCGGCCGCCAGCCATTCTTCCTATAGCGCCGGAGGCCGTTGCCCGGTTCCGTTTTCAGCCCATTCTGGCGCGGCGGTATTCCAGGGC